>NZ_JADEXF010000861.1 GCF_015207245.1 Nostoc cf. edaphicum LEGE 07299 | reverse complement strand
ATATAGGGGTCAAAATGTCACCAAAGTCTTGAGCTATTGTTGGGGTATATATAGCCCCCATATAGCCCCCATCAGGATTTTTTGAAATCTTTTTACCAATGCAGCAAAAATTAATTTAGATCATCGTTGACTTTTTGATTTATACTTTACCGTCAATTTTTTGTTGAAAAGCAATTCAGTCTTGATGTCTAACTTATTGCTGACCAAGCCCTGTCGGGGCGGGGTATAGGGTGTAGTGAGAGAGAAAGCCTCAACAACCCTCTTTGTTACAAGCCCCGTTTTTAACTCATAATTCATTGGACTGGGTTTCAGAGCTACGACCAATGCCCGTATCTCCGAACCTGCAACCCTACTCACCACACCCGGATTTCTGACTAAGTAAGTAACGAGAGGGTTACTACTTGCTTACAGGTTCAGCTTTCTCTACTGAATTATCATTCACACCCAAAGTCAATTCCAAAGGAGTTCTTTGGGGGTAAGCTTTTACCACTTGTCGATAAACTTCATAGTTAGTAGGTAGCGTGTTCTGAGTATTACCCACTCCATAAGTCAGTTTGTACTTTACATTTTTGACCAATTCAGGTTTGCTTGCCTCTTCTTGAGATTTTTTGCGTTGTTCAACTTCATCAACACTTGGTCGCGGCGGTAAAGTAGGCCACCATAGCCCTTGGTCATCTGGGCCAATTACTTCTCCTGGTGGTTTTACTCCATTCCGATTCAGCACCGAAGTAGTAGCAAAGGTTTCAATGCGGGGTCGTGGTTCACTAGTTAGATCATTGGCATATTTAACTTGCCAGGTGTAACTGGTGAGTGCTGTAGCTTCATACCGTTCAGCAGTAGTAGTGCTGCAACTAGTTAGTGCCAGTGCCGTTAGTGCAGTTATTATTGAGGGTAAAAATCTCAGCTTTTGCATTATTGGTTGTAAATATCTTTCACCAATCACTTTTGATCTTGGTGTGTGCCATCATTGCTGCCAAGGTGAAGGAATCGCTGTTGTTGAAACCACCTGACCCGTTGTTAATCTAATCGCCGTCTGCTCACAATTAGGACATTGGACTTTCACCTGAATTAGTGAAGGATGACCTTTGTATTCTCCCATCACAGGCTCTCCAGTATATTCGCTAATTATTCCCTGTTGACAGTGATAGCACTCGAATATGACACGCCCCACTGAGGAGTTACAATCCAAAAACTGGATATGTTGACAGCGTTCTGGCGGTAACTCTTCTTCATCATCGTTCTTTGTCAATTGACCCTGTTGCTTAGGCTGTTGCGGTGATTTGGATCTTCTCTTGTCAGAAGAGGTACGTTCTGCTTTACTTTTCTCTAAATGTTGCGGTTTCTCAGCAGCGTTCGGCTTTGACCTTAAAGGAGATATCACCTCTGCTTGGGCTGGCTGCTCAACTGACGGCGGCTCATCAATGGGAGTAATGCCAAGCTGAGAGGTTGGCTGCTGTTTCTCTACTGCTTTATAAGCAACAAGGTCAAGCTTTGGGCTTTGGTCGTTGGGTTTTGGCTGTTGTTTAGGTAGCTTGGGCGATCGCTCTTTTGATTTCATCAGAACTTTCTTTCCTGAACTTTAGCAAATGAGTGTATTTTAACTAGCAGTTCACCTTTTAAACATTTTTACTAAGTCATAGATGAGTTTATGCCCTAAAGCGTATAGTTGCCACTATTCATCAGCTTTTCCTACCAACTCTTCTAGTTGAGAGAGTAATTTATCTAACTTCGCTCGTTTGTTGGGATCATTCCAAACAGATGTTTTTTTAAGTTGTTTTCCAATTTTAGAATACCTCTGAACATAGATTTTAGTAGGTGGATTGTCTTGTTCAATGACATTGAGTTCCTGGATTTTTTGCTTAATTTCTCTGAAACTCAAGTTTTGGGATACTGCTAGGTTGAGCAAGGTTTTTCGCTGTTCTGAATTTTTAACTTGTGCGATCGCTCTAGCCTTTGTAAACTCTATTTTACCTTCACGGAGTGCTGTCAAAATATCAATAGGCAGATTTAGCAATGGTAAACGACTGGTACGAAAGGATTCTGACGAAAATTTTCCTAACCCAGATAAGACCGATTCGATAACTTGAAGTTGGAGGAAAACGTTTTCCTCCAATTGTTGATGACGGTTTTTTGCGTGATTAGCACGATTCAATATAGAACTAACCTCTTCAGTGCTGATCTTGAGTTTGAGTGAAAGAAGCTCAAGAATTGCCTCCGTTTCTTCAATTGGGTTAAGATCCTCACGTTGGAGGTTTTCTATAAGAGCAATTTGGAGAGCTTGTTGATCATCTAAGTCTCTAAAAACGACAGGAAGCTCACTCAATCCAATTTCCTGGGCTGCTCGATATCGCCTTTCTCCAGCAACTAACTCATAAGTTCCATTTTTTAATGGACGAACTAGTAAAGGTTCTAGAATCCCATGTTCTTTAATTGATTGGACTAATTGAGATTGCTTGTCTGGAGCAAAGTAACGACGGGGTTGCTTGGCAAGAAGTTGAATTTGTTGAATAGATAATGTTTGAGAAGATTCGACACTTTTTGGATCAGTGATAAATTTTTGGGCAATGGAGGCAGAGAGTCCTTGAGTTAGCGATTGTCTTGGTTTATTCATTCAAAACCTCCAAGGATTTTTTGAATAATTGTTCAATTTCACGTCTAGCGATTCCGGCTGTTGATCCAGGTAAATCAAAGATAGTAGAATTTTGTCCATAGCAGTCGGCGATGATCTGTCGTTGATGAAGTACATTTTCTAAAACGGTGACATTTGGCATTAATTGAAGTACTTCTACTGCTTCATCTTTCAATTTAGTTCCTTTAACTGCGCGATTAACAAAAATTACGGCTTTAGGTTCTCCTCGCCGAATCCTTTGCGCTTGTTGAATCAAATGTACAGTATCAGAAGCACTTTCAAGGTCAATACC
>NZ_JADEXF010000860.1 GCF_015207245.1 Nostoc cf. edaphicum LEGE 07299 | reverse complement strand
GCAAAATATCCTGTACTTTTAAGTAAACTAAGTCAGCAAATATACAGTTTATTCAGCATATCTTTAGAATTTTTTAATGATACTACAGGGAATATTAATTTAGTATGGAGTATCGGAAATTTTGTTAATTTGCTTATACATTATTGTTTTTACAGCAAAGTAAGAATAAAGTGCAAATGCTGATTACATAAGCTTGTTAAACCCGTAAAAACTTATTTGTTGATGCAATAAAGGATTAATTAAACACTACCAAACAAAGAAAAATCAAAACTTTTTTTGAGAAATAGTTATAGCTATTTCTTAACTGTAAAAGCAGCTATAAATTCCTATTTGATTTTTGAAGAATTGAACTACTCCATAAGGTAAGAGGTAGTTAAAGTTTCTTTATTATCTCTTTTTAGGGGTAATTTGATGAACAAAATGAGACTAGATAAGTACAGTCTCATTTTGTTAACGTTTAACAATATAAAAAATAAGCTTAACAAAAATTAATATGCTACTAAATAAGTATACTATTTAGGAGACACTCGATTGAAAATATGTCAAAAGTAACATTATAAAATCCCCCAGTAGGGGATTGCAAAAAAGAGAAAAATTTTGTTTGTTATTAAAATGATGGCGTAGTTTTATTGCTTGTTTTGAGTAAATGAACCTCTAAAAATACAGGGTAGATCATGCATATTCCTGATGGATTTGTTTCTATTCCGGTGGCCGGGGCTACTGGTTTAGCGAGTGCGGCAGCGCTGTTTGTTGCCTTCGGGCGATCGCAAGAGGCTTTTGGTATTCGTCGTGCCCCGATATTGGGACTAACCACCGCCTTCATTTTTGCTGCCCAGATGATCAATTTTCCTGTAGCAGGAGGTACTAGTGGTCACTTGTTAGGGGGAACCTTAGCTGCGATCGTTTTGGGCAGTCCTTGGGCAGGAACGTTGTGTATCGCCACAGTTTTAATTATTCAAGCTGTGTTATTTGCCGATGGTGGTATTACTGCCTTGGGAGCAAATATTTTGAATATGGGAGTGATTGGTGTTTGGGTAGGCTGGGTTTTAACCGAAACCTTGCAACGGTTGTTTGGCGGATCTAAAGGGCGCTTACCTTTGGCTGCTGGTATAGCGGGGGGTGTAAGTGTAGTGGTAGCTGCGATCGCTTGTGCCATTGAATTAGCCCTCTCTGGAACTGCACCCGTAGCAATAGTTTTACCAGCCATGACTGGTGTGCATATTTTGATCGGTATTGGCGAAGGGCTGATAACCGGGGGTGTGCTGACTTATCTGGCCACCGCTCGACCAGATTTATTACCAGGCGAACAGCAAGAGTTTCGTGGCTGGTCAGTGCCTATTGTCACCATTTTCTTGATTGCAGGGGTGCTGTCACTCTTTGCCTCAGCATGGCCCGATGGTTTGGAGAAAGTTGCCGAAAATACGGGCTTTATCGACTTAGCTGAGAAAATACGGATAATTGTGCCGACTCCCTTAGCTGACTATGGAATTGAGGGTTTGGGGCCAATTGGCACTAGTATCGCTGGACTGGTGGGAGCTGCGGTTTGCTTTGCTGTTGCCTTTGGAATTGCCAAGGTAGTGAAACCGAAGAATGCTTAAACTTTCCTTACCGCTACGCTTACAACTGTCTCTAGCGATCGTGGTGGGGGCAGCTTTATTAAAGCATTCTGCCTGGTATGGACTAAGTGTATATGGCGCGATCGCAATTTTATGGGCTTGCTTCTTGCGCGCACCAATTCGCCAATTGGGAGGATTACTCGGCACAGAATTGATTTTTTTGTCATTGCTAGCATTGCCCCAGGGATGGGAACGAGCCACTTTTTTGCTAGTTCGTTCGCTAGTTTGTCTGGTGACGATGAATAGTTTTTTGTTAACCTTACCGCCCCACAGTTTCGGCATTGCCCTAAAAACATTACCAGTACCAGCACCTTTAAAGGAAAACTTGTTGTTAGCTGGGCAATATATGGAAATTTTGCTCTCAGAAGTAACGCGAATGCGGCGCAGTGCCCAATTACGCGGTTTAAATGGAACTACAGGATGGTTGCGCTATGCCAGTGCAGCCATGATTGGAGCTTTGTATCTCCGTAGTCTAGATCGAGCAGAGCGAGTCTATGCGGCAATGGTAGCTCGTGGTTACAACGGACAATTACCCATAGATTCTACCCTTAGACCAAAAGAACGTTTTGCCGTATTACTAAGTTGGGCGATCGCTGCTAGTGTAACTCTAACTTCTTACAAAATTTAACCCACTGCCTACTAGAGACGCGACTAATCGTGTCTCTAACTAAGACGCGATTAATCGCCTCTCTACTCCCTTACATATTGAGTTTGTAAATTTTGAAATCATTAACTTCTAATCCCCAATTATCAACCCATAATCCCCATGCCGCTGTAGTCGAGGTTGAGAACCTGGTGTATGCATATTCTCGCCAGGAGCCAGTATTACAGGAAATATCTTTTACCTTGAACAAAGGCGATCGCGTTGCATTGATGGGAGCAACAGGTTCTGGAAAAAGCACCTTGTTGGAGAACTTAATCGGCTTAAAACAACCGCAAACAGGAACAATTACCATTAATGGCATCCCCGTAGAACCGCAAACTTTACCCCAAGTGCGTCGTCAAATTGGCTTTAGCTTCCAAGATGCCAACGACCAACTATTTATGCCTACCATCTTGGAAGATATTACCTTTGGGCCACGTAACTATGGGATGTCAGCAGCAGAGGCTAGCGATCGCGCTAGGCAGTTATTAGCTGATTTTGGTCTAGAAGCCTACGCCAATCGTTCCGCCCACGAACTTTCTGGTGGACAAAGACGCCTAGCCGCCCTAGCCTCAATTTTAGCCCTAGAACCAACAATTTTAATTTTGGATGAGCCAACTAACGGTCTTGATCCAGCATGGCGTCGTCATTTGGGGCAAGTATTATT
>NZ_JADEXF010000859.1 GCF_015207245.1 Nostoc cf. edaphicum LEGE 07299 | reverse complement strand
AAGTGTTACTAAGCTGGTCAGCCGTTACGAAATGTAGTAGATAAAAAAGCAGGATACTAAGCAATTAAAGATTAAAAATGAAGAGGTGCTGCCGATTGGGTTGCATAATCCAAAATCCAAATCCAAAATTGAATTAGGGAGTAGCTAATGGTGAAACTAATTTTACCCGATCATCTCATTGCAGATATAAAGCCACATCTACCATCTAATATAGATGTCGTGGAGGTGGATAGTGAAGGTAATCTAGATGGTGATGCCAGTGATGCAGAGATTTATGTCAATGGATTTTACCTGAAAACCTCTACCCTTAACAAAGTACTGACAGCAGCACCCGCGCTACGTTGGCAACAGTCACCAAGTGCTGGCGTGAATCACATCCTCACGCCAACTTTTTTGCAAAAGGACATCATCCTCACCAATGGCGCAGGAGTTCATGCAATTCCAATTTCGGAATTTGTACTGGCATTTATGCTCTATCACGCCAAGAATCTGCGGAAATTACAAACTTTGCAGAATGAACACACTTGGGTAAGAGGAGTGTTTCTCGAAGAGTTGGCAGACGCGACTTTATTAATTCTCGGCACAGGAAATATCGGTCAAGCGATCGCATCTCGTGCTAAAGCCTTTGGAGTCATAGTTTGGGGTAGTCGCCGCCATCCCGAACCCCTACCGAATTTTGACAAAGTTGTGGGTGCAGATGAGTGGCGATCGCTTCTCCCAGCCGCAGACTATGTAGTTATTGCCACACCACTAACCTCAGAAACAAAAGGCTTGATTGATGAAGTTGCATTGCGCTCTATGCGTCAGTCCGCTTACCTAATTAACATTGCTCGTGGTGCGATCGTAGATGAAGCCGCATTGCTGACTGCATTACGTGAGGGCTGGATTGCGGGTGCTGGATTAGACACTGTTGCAACCGAACCCCTGCCGTCGGAAAGTCCCTTATGGTCGCTACCGAACGCCTTTATCACACCCCATTGTTCAGCTTTGTCGCCACGCCTGAGAGAGCGCATAGCACAACTATTTATCGACAATCTTCAACGCTACCAAAACGGTCAGCCCTTGCGGAATGTTGTAGATAAGCAAGCTGGATACTAAATGTTGGGCATTGGGCATTGGGGATTGGGCATTGGGGATTAATTATTCTCCCCTGCTCCCTTGCTCCACTTCCCAATCACTAGACTTTCAGCACCGACTTGCCCAATGACTGGCAAATAACATCATTCTGTGGTGTATGGATACGGCTGCACAGAACGTCACGGTAGTGTCGCTCTAAAGGATTTCTTTTTAATAGACCAGGATTACCAGTTAGTTCTAAGGCAATTTCTACAGCACGAATCGAGTTAGTTGTGGTTAGATATTTAACAGCCTGTGCCTGTAATCCTACGTTAGGCTCATATTCGCCCTTGTCAATATCTTGAGCCAAACTATAAATCAATCTATTATTAGCAAACAGCAGTGCTTCTATCTCACCTACAGCAGTTTGGAAGCGTGGCAGAGTTGCCAGTGGCTCTTGGAGATTAGAAGGCGATCGCTCCCAAAGATATTTAACAAGCCAGTCTCGCGCACTACTAGCAACACCGAGATATAAGGCACTCACTGTCAAACTGCCCCAAGTGGAAATCAGTGGATCAAAAGATGGCACAGCAGATATGGGGTTGATATCTAGAGCATACTCTGAAGGAATTAATACATTTTCTAAAATTAGGTCATGGCTGCCCGTAGCTCTCATTCCCAAGTGATCCCAGGTTTCGACAATTCGCAAACCAGGCAGATCGCGCGGAACTAGAAAATTCCCAACTTGTGGTTCATCTTCAGTTGTCCGTGCCCAAACAACAAAATAGCTGAGGATAGGACTGCCCGTGGTGTATTGCTTATGTCCTGTTAAACGCCAGCCCTCTGTTGTTCGTTCGGCAATTGTTGCAGGCAATCCGCCTCTCGCTGGCGTTCCTAACTCTGGTTCAACACGGGCAGCATTTAGCAGGGCAATGCCTTCAATTGATTCACGACACAGCTGCTTATATACTTCTGGATGCCAGCGACGCCTACGGGCTGCATGAGCATGTTGAAGATAGTGCATTGTCAGTACTAATGCGGTCGAAGCATCGCCACGCGCTATCCCTTCAATCACCCGGCAGATAGTTGCCAATCCCAAATCCTGGCCACCGAATTCAGGCAAAATGGTGAGGTTGAGTAATCCTGCTTCATGCAAAGCTGTAAAATTCTCGAAGGGAAAGGAAGCATCTTTATCGTGTGCCCCTGCGCGGGTGGCGAAATCTTTGGCCAGAGCCTCAACTCGGTCGAAAATATTCGGGAGAGTTTCTAAGCCTTGGGCTACAAAGGTGTCTGGCACTGCTTGCTCCAACTGTGACATAAGTACTCCTTCGCAATTCACTGTACTAATAAATCAGAGATGTTTTTCAATATGGAAACATCTCAAGTATGTAGAAATATCAATTTTTCGCACGACGCCAGTCTCCCCTCACCCCCAATCCTCATTGCCCTAATGCTCCAGAAAATACTACTTAAAATCGACCGATATTTAGTAATTATTGGTTTTTGTAAGTATGACACAAACTCCTTTCATAGAGCAAGCCAAGCGGAAAATTCAGCGATCGCTCCACAACTTAGGAACTGAATTCCTTACTGGTCTAGAACTTACGCAAAATATCTCTCAAACTCTTATTTCTCCGTGTTCTCTGTGCCTCTGCGGTTCGTTATTTCGTAACTCGTGGGTAAGTCCTATGGTCTTTTAAGCTAATCATTATTCAAATTAAATCTTTGCGTTTGGAACCAAGCACGGAGAAACAAGCATTTAATTATTCTCTGTTGAGAGTAATATAAGGATCCCTAGATAACATAGGGATAATTTTCTCATCAAGTAAATTTTCCAATGCATAAATATACAGCAACGACATTGGCGATCGC
>NZ_JADEXF010000858.1 GCF_015207245.1 Nostoc cf. edaphicum LEGE 07299 | reverse complement strand
GGGCTACAACGTGCAGAAAACGAACAATTTTTTTTAGAGTGGCAGCAAGATTTACCTGAGTTGAGTGACTTAGAAAAGCAATCTCTCAACGAAGTCAAGGCAGAATATTTGCATTTATCCCGCTACCAAATTTTAGAACCTGTAGTCAAAATGGTGGTGCTATCTCCACTATTGCGTCTAGCAGGTTTTTATCAACCGCCTTTTTACATTGCATCGGAAGAAGAGGTAAGAATTTCTTCTGAAGACGAAGGCACAATTATTAGAGGACGTATTGATATTTTGGTGTTCCATCCTCCACTTTGGGTTCTCGTTATTGAGGCGAAACGAGCAGATTACTCCTTAGTGCCAGCAATTCCACAAGCATTGGCTTATATGTTGGCAGATGCAACTTCCGCTAAACCTGTTTTTGGGTTTGTCACAAATGGTAGTGAATTTCAATTTATTAAGTTGACTAAACAGAGTACACCGAGATATGCCTTATCTTATACACTGTCGCTTAATCGTGGGGATGACTTATATACTGTCGTAAAAGTGTTAAAACATCTAGCTGGTTTAATTAGTAATTCGTAATTATGACCTCTCCCTGGTTTTACTACGCAAAACCGTCCCTCTCCGAATCGGATAGGGACAGACTTGAACTTTAGTTCAAAGCAGGGAGAGGTTTGTCGAACTCACGTTGTATTTCATAATTTTTAATTTTTAATTTTTAATTTGGAGCGAAGCGACGTGACCCAATACCAGTATCAAGTCGGTGGTAGTCTGCCTCAAAATGCACCAACTTATGTTAGACGGCAAGCTGACGATGACCTCTATGAAGGCTTGAAGGCTGGGGATTTTTGTTATGTACTCAATTCTCGGCAGATGGGGAAATCTAGCTTGCGGGTGCAGGTAATGCAGCAGTTGCAAACAGAGGGATTTGCTTGTGCTGTTGTTGATATTACAGCTATTGGGACGGCAGATATTACCCCAGAACAGTGGTATGCCGGAGTGATTGATACTCTGGTGGGAAGTTTGAATATTTATACAACTTTTGATTTAGATACTTGGTGGAATGATAACGGATTGCTTTCACCAGTACAGCACTTGAGCAAGTTTATTGAAACGGTTTTACTTCAAACAATTACTGAAAAGATTGTTATTTTTATTGATGAAATTGACACTATTCTGAGTCTTTCATTCAACTTGGATGACTTTTTTGCAGTTATCCGCGATTGCTACAACCGACGAGCAGACCATCCTGAATATAATCGTCTCACCTTTGCTTTGATTGGCGTATCTACGCCTTCAGATTTGATTCAAGACAAACGCCGCACACCTTTTAATATTGGACAGGCAATTGATTTAACTGGCTTTCAACTCCCAGAGGCGCAAACTTTAGCGCGGGGTTTGGCTGAAGTGGTTGATTCTCAAGAGTTGATGCAGGTGGTGCTGGACTGGACGGGAGGACAGCCGTTTTTGACACAAAAAGTTTGTAAGTTGCTGGTGCAGGGGGGACTGGAGACTAGGAACACTTCGACAGGCTCAGTGCATCGCTGGGGGCTAGAGGATAAAGACTGGGTGGAAGAGTTGGTACGCAAGGGGATTATTGAGAATTGGGAGACGCAGGATGAGCCGGAGCATTTGAAGACGATTCGAGACAGAATCATGCGAAGTGGGGAACAGAGGACTGGGCGATTATTGGGGTTGTATCAGCAGATTTTGCAACAGGGAGAGATAGTAGCTGATGATAGTCGTGAAGAAACGGAACTGCGGCTGACGGGTTTGGTGGTGAAGCGGGAAGGGAAGCTGCGAATTTATAACCGGATTTATACAGAGGTGTTTAAGCAGGAATGGTGCGACAAGATTTTAGCAAACTTGCGCCCCTACTCCGATACATTTAATGCCTGGGTTGAGTCGCAACGTCAAGATGAGTCGCGCTTGTTGCGGGGAAAGACTTTGCAAGATGCTCAAGAATGGGCAGTTGGTAAAAGTTTGAGTGATTTGGATTATCAGTTTTTAGCTGCTAGCCAGGAGTTGGAAAAGCGCGATGTGCAGAAAAGGTTGGAAGCAGAGGAACAGGCAAAGCAAGTATTAGCAGAGGCGAACCACAAAGCTAATCAACGAATTCGTATTGGTTCTTTGGTGTTAGGACTGACTGTGCTGGGGGCTGTTGCATCATTAATATTTGCTCAATATCAATTGGGACAAGCAGGAACAGCAAAGGCAGAAAGAGATAATGCCCAAACAGAATTAAAAAAAGCAAAAACAGAAACCGCAGAAACTAAGCAAGATAATCAGCAAATATCGGCAGACAATAAAAAAATATCCGAACAAGCTGCACAGGTAAAACGGAATCTTAGTAACGCAACTTCAAAACTGAATGCCGCAAATGTCAATGTGAATCAGGCACAGCGAAACCTAAAACTAGCTCAAAACAAAGTGGCAGCAGCTAGCGAAAAGGCTAGTCAAGCTGAAGGACAGGCAAATCAAGCAATTCTACAACGGCAAGAGGCACAACAGCAGCGTGAAAAAGCTATTGCAGAATTAAATCGGGCAAGGCAAGAACAACAACAGGCGCGACAACAATTACAAAAAGCTCAAATTGATCTAAATGCGGCTGTCAATGCCCGTAAAACTTCTCTTGAGGAACTAAAAAAGGCAGATGCAGCAAGAATTGTTGCTTTAACGGCTACGCGATTGGAACAAGAGGGAACAAATGCGCTGCGACAGTTTGATTCAAGGGAAATTGACGGACTGCTGTTAGCGATGCGGGCTTCTAAAGAATTGAAAAGTCTGGTCAAGGATAAACAATCTTTAGCAGAATATCCCGCTTACAGCCCTTTGTTTAGTTTACAGACTATTCTGCTGAACATTCGTGAACAAAATCGCCTCGAAGGGCATAGCGATTCGGTCATCAGCGTCGTCTTCAGCCCGGATAGCAAAACTTTAGC
>NZ_JADEXF010000857.1 GCF_015207245.1 Nostoc cf. edaphicum LEGE 07299 | reverse complement strand
ACTAGTTTTCGGATCGCCAAGCAGCCCCAGATCCACCGGAAAATTCTTCGCTATTTCGTAGGTATTCAAGTCAATGTGAATTACTTTCGCTGACTGGGCAAAAACTCCAGACAGCGCCGGAAATACCTCTGGAAAAACGTAGGTTCCAGTAATCAAGATTACGTCTGCTTGTGATGTAATCCGACGGCTATCATCCCCAAACATATGACCCAACAACCCTCCGAACAGAGGATGTGTAGCACTCATGTTCGCTTCCGATGAATCTGCTCCCCAAACTTGTGCGCCGATGAGTTCAGCTACATTTGTCAATTCAGCTTGGGCATCGGAAAAAGCCACACCATCGCCCATAATAATTAGGGGATGTTTAGCGGCGGCCAATAAAGTTGCTGCTGTTGCCAGTTGATCGGGTTCAGGCGCAACCCGTGTCACTGGAAAAGAAGTTGGGACAACCTCTTCATAATTAGGAGCATCAAGGATATCCATCGGTAGGGAGACGAACACCGGCCCCATAGGCGGCGTAGCAGCTATTTTGATGGCTCGGCGTAGCACGCGTAACAAAGAAGAAGGATCGACTACCCTAGTTGACCATTTTGTTACAGGCTTGGCCATACTGACTAAATCTGCCGCCATTTGGGCATCCATCGCATCGTAGCAGATACCAGCTTCGCCAGCCAGTACTACTAATGGTGCATGACCACGCATGGCCTGATAAATCATCCCAATGCCATTGCCTAAACCGACTCCGCTATGGAGTTGCACAATAGTAGGCTTTTTGGTGGCGCGGGCATAGCCATCACCTGCACCTACTGCGATCGTTTCTTGCAATGCAAAGATATATTCAAATTCTGGATAATAGTCTTTTAACGCATCTAGGAACCCCTGTTCAACAGTGCCAGGGTTGCCAAACATGTAATTTATACCATCTGCCAGAAGTTGTTCGATCATTGCAAACCGACCATTTCTGTTAGCCATCAAAGGCTTCTCGTTGCTCTGTCTGGTCAAGCTTACCATCCGTACCGCCTCAGTCCTTTATCCAGAACTTCCACTACCTTTTGACCAGTTGTATAAGAATCTGCGGTAGACCGACCTGTGATAAATGGATAATCAACAATCACGGAGATTTCTTTGCCAAAATTACCGTGATATGCTCCATCTGGGCCGGTGGCATCTTGGAGAATATACTCTAGAGGATAGGGAGGTGGCCCCATGTTAATGTCTGCGCCAACAAATCCTGTGCCATCCTTGTAATCATATTCTTTGCAATGGCCTGTGACGTGCTTACCCAAAATAATGCTCTTGCGGTCTGCTAAGTCACGAGCAAAAGCGAGACAAGTTACACCGTAGCATTCTGCTGCGATCGCCTTACCCTGTTTGTAAAAGCTGAGGATCAGGTCGTGAACCCGATGGTTATTGACTAAATCAACGATGGGGCCGCTACCACCGACTATCAGTAGAGCATCGTATTGTTCCAAATCCTTCTGTACTTCATCGAGTGCATTGTTATATGCTTCCATTTCCCGAAGGAATTTTTCAGCACTCCAGTAAGGGCGATCGGGCAACCATTGTGACAGGATGATAGGGTTGTCCAGTCGTGGGTTTTTAGGATCTTCCAACTGCTTGACTTTTTCCGCCATCTCCTGGGATACAACAGTCCGACCTAAAGGTGGGTCGATATAAGTAGGGTCCATGCTGGGAGGAAGGGCTACTGGCCTTTTTCCTGTTGCAGTTGCAAAGTCAACCTGATACCCCGCAGCATCGAAAGTTTCTAAGGGGCCTACTAGTTCTTCACCCCAATAACCATATTCCGATAAAATTATGAGAATTTTTTTCACAAGATTGTTTCCTAGTCATGAATTAGTTTTGAGATAATCAGCTTGCAACTCTCAGTCTTGAAACAGAGGAGGTAGGCTTTCTATTTGAGAAACGATTAGTAGCAACAGATAACTGTTGAATTTGTTCGGTAATCGCGTCAATGAATGGTTCAACCTCGTGTTTTGAGCGACCAGTAACAAGATCACCGTCCACCACAACACCTGTAGGTGATGTTGTATAAACTGCACCAGCATTGAGAATATCTGCAAGGACAACCTCATGGCAGATAACTTCTCGGTCTTTGAGTAATTCAGGTATTGGTGTCAGTATCCAAAGACCGTGGCAGAGTGCGCCTTTAATAATCCTGGGATTTGCCATTGCCTTGGCGTAAAACTGTACAGCCGGTGAAGTGCGAACTTGTTCAGCACTAATTGGCTGACCTGTTGGTGGCTCAAAGTAACGCAGACGCACGCTAGTATAGTTAGCGGTCATAATCACAGCCGCGTAGTCGTTAACATCTACGTTTTGAAAATCAATGTTTACATCTATTGTTCTAGGCGTATTGCCCGTATCTTCATCACTGAAAAAACGAACGCTCGGCTGATTCCAGAGCCTAGACATCAGATGTACCGTTGCTTGAAGTTCTGAGAAGCGTTTTTGATATGCTTCAATTTCTTCAGGGATGAACTCACTTTCTAGAAGAATTGCGATTTTTTTCCCACCAAGGGATCTAGGTATCATATTGGTTCAATATTCTTAGGGTCACTAGATTCTTATTTTGGAATGTATGTGACTTATTCTTAAGCCTTTAACAATAACTTTAGAGAGGCTAAAACATAAATGCAAGGGTGAATGTTTTGCAGAAAGGTTACTTTTTTTATTGGCGGAATTTTATGTAAATTTAAAAAGCCTAAAATAAATTTACAATGGTTGTTTTTTCGTTAGAAGGTTGTATTGTTTTGGTAATTACGGCTCGACAAATACTCAAAATAACCTTTATACTGCAAGTAATAATTCAGAACTAATAAAATTTTAATACTTAAAAATAATAAGTTTACGAAAATAAATAATCGTATTATATTTTTATCAATTCCGAGTTTTTACTTCTGATTGCGGAATTA
>NZ_JADEXF010000856.1 GCF_015207245.1 Nostoc cf. edaphicum LEGE 07299 | reverse complement strand
ATACTATTTAGAGCTATTTAAATACCCATAATTTTTGCAACCTCAAATCTCATCGAGATTTATATCTATGGATATAAAAAATACCTCCTTAAGATAGAATTGAATTGCGAGCGCAACAATTATGCTGTTAAAGATTTAATTATATGTAACCAATAAAACGGAACTATACAAAAAAATTAAGTAAAATTTCGTATGCCTCTTGTACATTTACTATCTAGGCTGATTTATTACACATGACACTGAACTCGCTCGCAGACAGTCCTATTGTTGCATTTACAATTCTTCTAACAGTAATCTTTACTGTCCCTCCAATATTTGAGCGACTGCGACTACCTGGATTAGTGGGTTTGTTAGTAGCAGGCGTAGTCTTGGGACAAAATGGACTAAAGTTGTTGAATTCTGAGTCTGAAACAATCAATCTGCTCTCGGATATTGGCAAGATTTATTTGATGTTCGTGGCGGGTTTAGAAATTGACTTAGAGCAGTTCCGTAAAACTAAAAACCGCTCAATTGGGTTTGGGATTTTAACATTCTTAGTACCATTAATTGCTGGCATTGCTGTTGGACGTTTATTCAATTTTAGCTGGAATACCTCTGTCTTAATTGGTTCTTTACTGGCATCTCATACACTTTTAGCATATCCAATTGTGAGTCGTTTGGGAGTAGTAACGAATGAAGCTGTAACCGTCACCATTGGGGCAACAATTTTTACTGACACTGGTGCTTTGTTAGTGTTGGCAATTTGTGTTGGAATTCATGGAGGGCAATTCTCCGCCTTAAGTTTAGCTATTTTATTAGGTGGATTAGCAATTTACTCTGCTGTTGTTCTGTTTGGCTTTGACTGGGCAGGAAAAGAGTTTTTTCGTCGCTCTGGGGATGAACAAAGTAACCAGTTTTTGTTTATATTACTAGCATTATTTTTGGCATCTGTCGGAGCGCAGGTAATTGGAATTGAAAAAATTGTTGGTGCTTTTTTAGCAGGTTTAGCAGTCAATGACGTACTAGGACGTAGCCCAGTCAAAGAAAAAATTGAGTTTATTGGCAGTGTTTTATTTATTCCTTGTTTCTTTGTGGACATGGGATTATTGATTGATATTCCTGCATTTATAAGAACTCTCAGTTCAGTTTGGTTGACTGTGGTAATTGTATTAGCTTTGATTGGCAGTAAATTTATTGCAGCATTCTTAGCCAAATTGTTATACCGCTATAATACGGCGGAATTATTAACGATGTGGTCGTTGTCACTACCACAGGTAGCAGCCACACTAGCAGCAGCTTTAGTTGCATATCAAACGGTAAATCCTGCTGGTGAGCGCTTAATCAATGAAGGTGTTTTAAACAGTGTGATTGTCCTCATGCTGGTGACTGCAATTTTGGGGCCCATAATAACAGCACGATTTGCTTCTTCATTACAGCTTTCTCAGACAGATTTTGAAACAGATAGTTTGACAACTTGGTGGGAAAGTAATGAAACTCAACTACTAGAGGAAAAACAATATCCATTTACTGTAGTAGTACCAATATATAACCCCAAAACCCAGCGCTATCTAATAGAGATGGCAGCACTACTAGCTAATCATGAATCTGGAAGAATTGTGCCATTAGCTATTACCAGGGCACATATTCACATGGACGATCCACAATTAGTAATAGCGCTCGACCAGAGTCAGCAAAGATTAAGTTTAGCTAGAGAAATCAGTCAAGAATTTGATGTAGAAGTTTCACCTGCAAATCGGATTGACGATGATATAGCTTTGGCAATCAGCCGCACCAGTCGAGAACAAAATGCTAGTTTAATAGTGATGGGTTGGTCGCAAACAACAGGTTTACGCGCCCGCTTATTTGGTAATGTCATTGATAGCGTGTTTTGGTCTTCTCATTGTCCGGTTGCAGTTACACGCCTCTTGAGCAGTCCCAAGACAATTCAAAGAATTCTTGTACCAGTTGGAGACTTAACGCGCCAAACCATCGGTGCTTTAAGGTTTGCTCAGATTTTGGCGGATGTCAATCAGGCGGAAGTTGTGCTTTTACACGTGTGCGATCGCAAATCACCCCCAAATCGAGTAGAAAGATTTGTATCTCAATTGTCTGACATCGCTTCTAAAAGCCAGTTACAGGTAAATACTAATATCCAAACAATCAGGGGTGATGATGTCGCTAGAGTCGTCATTCGGGAAGCTCAGACGTTTGATTTAGCAGTATTACGTTCCGTTCGTTATCGCACAGCCGGGGGATTAGCAGTCAGCGAAGTGACAACGCAGATGATTCAAGAATTGAAGTGTTCAATTGTATTGTTGGGAGAGCCGAATTCGTGATGTGCGAGTCAAAGCCAGTAAAAAGGGAAAAGTAAAAATACTTGCGATCGCTTTTGCGTCAGTGATGGGAATCGACAGGAGCGATCGCATGGTTTTATAGCTATTCTCCAAATTGCTCTTTAGATAATAATGGCTCAAATGACTGGTAAGCCTTATAGTTCCGAAAATGTCGAGCATATAAATCAACAATATTCTCAGATGAATCAAAGTCATCGTACAAAACTGAATTTACGTCTACTAATTGCTGCAAAGACCAAGTAATAGTTTCTTCATTTTCATTTGTATAGCTTACGCTTTCATTTTTACCATGATTCAAAGCTTTTGCTTTTGCTTGCTCTAAAGAAGCACTTTCTGAGATGCTCCTTCTACAGCTTTATTACCCAATACAGTTCAGTTAAGCATTTTTTCTCTTCTCTCTGTTTCCTCTGCGCCTCTGCGGTTCGTTAAAAAAGTTGACTTTGACAAAGAGTTTTAGCCTTAACTGAACCGTATTACTTTATTACCCACATTTAACAGAAATGGCAGACAGGGAGCGAGAAGTTTAACAAGTAGAGCTATATCCATTGGTTTATGATGTCTATCTCACAAATGTACATTTTTACTGAGTATAATTAACGC
>NZ_JADEXF010000855.1 GCF_015207245.1 Nostoc cf. edaphicum LEGE 07299 | reverse complement strand
GTCCAGAATCGCTTCACCGAGTGACAATCCTGTTTTCAGATCGGGGAATACCCAAAACCGATGGCCACATGGACGGCTTTGGTAGCCACACCTTCAGTTTAATTAATGCTGAAGGCGATCGCGTTTGGTGTAAATTTCACTTTAAGACTCTGCAAGGGCATCAAACTTTGACGGAGGAAGAATCCGCTAAGATTAAGGGCGAAGATCCAGATCATGCGACTCACGATCTGTTTGAAGCGATCGCTAAAAAAGACTATCCTAAGTGGCGGATGTGTATTCAGGTGATGACCGAGGAGCAAGCGGCAAAACATCCAGATAATCCTTTTGACTTAACCAAAGTTTGGAAACAAGGGGAATATCCTTTAATTGAAGTCGGGATATTAGAGCTAAATCGGAACCCTGAGAATTATTTTGCCGAAGTTGAGCAAGCCGCTTTTAGTCCTAGTGCAGTGGTTCCTGGCGTTAGTTTCTCTCCAGACAAAATGCTGCAAGCTCGAATTTTTTCTTACCCAGATGCTCAACGGTATCGCTTGGGTGGTAACTATCAGCAACTACCCGTTAACCAGCCCAAATGTCCAGTGATGCATTATCAGCGAGATGGCTTTATGGCATCGGGGAACAATGGCGGTAGCGTTCCTAACTATGAACCGAATAGTGCTGAGGGTACGCCCAAAGAAAATCCAGCTTATGCAGAACCACCTAGTCATTTGGGCGATGTCACAGTCGATCGTTACAGTCATCGTGAAGGAAACGACGATTACACCCAAGCAGGTAATCTGTATCGGTTACTAACTCCTGAACAGCAAGAGCGTCTGGCTAAAAATATTGTCGGTAGTCTCTCTCAAGCAAGGGAGGACATCCAAATGCGCCAACTTTGCCACTTCTTCCGGGCAGATATTTCTTATGGTCGTCGTGTAGCTGAAGGATTGGGCATTTCAATCGATCCCTCAATGTTTTCTCCAACTGCTCAACCTGTAGGTAACTGGTAGCCTCGTAGTTTCATAGGGTGTGTTATGCCGTAGGCTAACGCACCGAAAAACCGGATGGTGAGTTACGTACTTAAGCTAGATTTAGATCCCCGATTTCTTGAAGAAGTCGGGGATTTGAATAATGAACAGACTCGTTGACGGAGATAAAATACTCGTTGACGAAGCTAAAATACTCGTCAACGGAGATAAAATACTCGTTGACGGAGATAAAATACTCGTTGACGGAGATAAAATACTCGTTGACGGAGATAAAATACTCGTGAACGGAGCTAAAATACTCGTTAACGGAGATAAAATACTCGTTAACGGAGATAAAAGCCTCGTTGACGGAGCTAAAATACTCGTCAACGGAGATAAAATACTCGTTGACGGAGTTCAGAGGCTCATTAAGTAGATAAACAAAAATATTTACAGTAATTGCGATCGCACCCTTCGCAAAGCATATCGTAGAGAAGTAGTTTTAGGCGTTGCGATCGCATTATTTTGCTTCACTGCATTTGCAATGACATTGTGTAATTAATTATGTTGCCCACTGATTAGACTGGAATTTGAATCCCAGGCGGGTAATGCAGCCGATACAGATTACCTAAATTACTGAAACCAACGGGAGACAAAAGCAACCATTCTCCTGAATCAAAGCTGACGATTCCGCCGCAAGTCTTCCAGATTTGCACGAATGGTTATTGTCTTGGGATGATTTGCCCCCAGCCGTTGTTCAGCAATTTCCAAAGCTTGGATGTACAAAGGTTCGGCATCACTGTATCTTCCCTGTGCATGGTAGAGTTAAGCCAAATTATTGAGACTTTCTGCAACGCTGGGATGGTTATTTACCCACAAGTGTTTATCAATCTCTAATGCTTTGAGGCACAATGGTTCTGCTTCGTTGTAGCGCTCTTGGACTTTGTACATATAACCAAGAGCGTAAATAGTATCTGCCAAAAGAGGATGATTTTCTGGAAGTAGATACTGCTTAAGTTTCAAAGCTTGCAAGAATAATGCTTCTGCTTCGTTGTAACGTTTTTGGGCGCGGTAGATTAAAGCTTTGCTAGTGCGATCGCACCATTCTGCCCACCAAAGCCAAAACTCAAACATAATACCTGTCTAATCTTACTTAGACGCGCTGCCGTAACTAAATCCAAATCAAACTCTGGTTGCTGCAATCCCACACAAGGCGGTAATATTTGATGCCTTAATGCCATGAGAGAAAAAGCTACACCTAAAGCTCCAGATGCTCCTAATGTATGACCTGTGCTTCCCTTGGTGGAACTAACTGCCACGCCTTCAGGAAACAAACGCTGGATTACCATGCTCTCCATCTGGTCATTTAACTGGGTAGCTGTGCCATGAGCATGAATGTAATCGATATCGGTTGGTAAAAGACAACTACGTTCTAGACATTGTTTGATAGCTGCGATCGCACTTTTCCCTTCGGGTTCTGGTGAATTACTATGATATGCGTCGTTAGTTAAGCCGAAACCGAGAATTTCACCATACACTTTTGCTTGACGCTGCTTTGCCAACTCTGCTGATTCTAAGACAAACACAGCTGCGCCTTCACCCAAAACTAAGCCTTCTCGATGCAAATCAAACGGATAAGCCCCAGTTTTCGCCAAAGCACCCATCTGCTGAAATCCAGCTAAAGTTAGGGGTGTAATTGGTGCTTCCACTGCACCTGCGATCGCTTGTTGACATTGCCCACTTTGGATAAGCATAGCTGCTTGGGCAATAGACCAAATTCCAGTAGCACAAGCTGCCATCGGTGCCAAAACTATCCCAGATGCACCGATTTGTCTTGCAGCTGCGATCGCATTCATGTGAGGTAATATATCTAGCCAATTTCCAAAAGAGGAAACGGGGAAATGATTCGCGTTGTACATTTCCCGCGCCAGCATTTCCCAAGACGCTTGATAAGAGCGACTCGATCCAATGACTACAGCACAATCAGTTAAAGG
>NZ_JADEXF010000854.1 GCF_015207245.1 Nostoc cf. edaphicum LEGE 07299 | reverse complement strand
AGCTTTATCTGCGGTGGAATCGTGCAAGCGATCGCCCAATGTGGTATCTACAGAACTAACGAGGGTTAAAAATAAGGCGTGGAGATGTCTGCCGGTGAGATATTGTGGTGGAATAGGCGATTGAGGTAGCAAATTCAACACTAAACTATGAGGCATACTTTTTCTTTTTGGTTGTAGACTGAGTGCTTCTTGACTCAACAGTAAACTCAGGGATTTCCTGGAGTTCAGTTTCACTCAAACTATACTGTTCACAAACGAGACTTAGACGATTTCCTGGGGTTTTGACTGCGTTAACCGAATGGGTTAAATCACCTTGAAAATAAACTAAAGTATTGAATTGGGGCTTAATTTGCCCAAGTTGGCGTTTGTGCGATCGCAATACCAGTTCTCCCCCTTCCATATCCGCAGGTACGCGCACATAGAGAACACTGACAACCGCAGGCGGTTCAATGGTTTTGGAGTAGGAACGCAGGGAGCGATCGATATGCGGATCGACGCGGGAGCCTTCTTTTAGTTGTAAAGGATTGAGGTAAAAAGCATTACAATTCGGCTGGAGAGCTAAATCCAGGTAAGGCTTGAAGTAGGGAAACTGCTGTTCTACTTTTGCTAATCCAGAACGCTGAAATACTACAGAAAATCCTTTGGTGGCGACAAAATCGCGGTTGAGGTTGTTGATAGCGAAGTAAGGACAAGCTTGGATTTCTCCCCACAAATTGTTTAGGTAATCGCTGGGGAAGGCGTTGGTTTGTTGTTGATAGTGTTTCACTGGAGATAGAGGAGCGATCGCTGAATGTGGTATCTAAAATTTTAAAGACTATCGAGTGATGATAGTAGTATTCTTTTAAGTGAGAAAAACTACATAGCGAGAAAGAACAATGAGAATTGATGATTATAATGCAGCAAAGGCACTAACTGAAAAACTTAAAGAGAACTTACCCATTAAAGCACGAGCAGGGAAAGAGTTTTTGAAGACATTAAAGCAAAAAGGAGTAAACGCCGATCCAGACAGAGAATTTGAAATTGATTTTGTTGGCTATTCAGGAGATGAAGGCGGGATTATGTGCGGACTAAAAGAGCCAAATAATCCCGAAAGTAAAGAAAAATATGTTTCTTCTATTACTCATCTAAAGATTGATCCTAATCATCCTCTAGCTGCTGAAGTGCAGACTTACCAACGCCAGCGAATACGTAAGTTAAAGTTGCAAGATTCTAGAGGTTTTAAAGCCGAGTTAATGACGATAGAGCCTCGAAAAAATAAAAACCGTGGTAAAGGTTTTGGGAAGTGATTAACTCTGAAAACGATATTCTATCCGAACTGGAATTTTTAAGTTTTGAATGTCATCAAATTGATAGTATTGCCCTCGCATTTGGACATTCTGAATTAAGCTAACTGGAGGCATATTCACAACATCATAGCTAATCACTTGATTGGTGAACATGACATCTAAAGGATTTAATGGATGTGTACAAGTGAATATACCTTCAGAAATTTTATGTTTCGGTAATGGTTCAACCGTAACTTCAGCTTTGCTCATCCATTTACCCAAGCGAATCCACTTTGGTAGTTTGAGTTCTTTTTGAGATATGACAAAAAACTCAAATCGACTTTCAGGCGCTAATTCACGGATACGTCCAAATGTTGGGATATTTTTGCTGATTTTATCCATTTTGACATGGTAAGAGAGGTTAGCAAATTTATAAGTGTGCGTCACATAAGCAGAATTTAAAGGACGTGCAGGTGTAATATAAATACCTTGCTGGTTGAGAGGTTCTAACTCTCTTTCGTAATGCGGTATATGTTCTGCATCGTAATAGTTGCTTTTTGCTAAACCAAGAGCGTAAGTCAGAGCATAATTATGTAAGTATTGCTCTGTTACATAAAGTCTACCTAATTCACGAGTAGCAAAATACAATGGGTCTTGTAAGGTAATGAGAAGACAGTAAATGTGCATACATTATGCTTCCTCATCTTCAGCCGTCTTATTTTTATTCCTTCTACTTCTGCTGCTAGTGTTGCTATTTTCTGGATTTTCTTCTTTAAGAACACCCACTGCTTTTGCATAATTTAAAGTCTCTTCTGTCAATGAATTCATCCATTGTTGGAAACTAGCCTCATCTGCAAGAATAGATTGAGCTTCATTTTGAAGAGATACAAGAGCTTCTTTTGCAATTAATTCATAAAAAACTCCATCTTCTTGAATTAATTCATTCACAGCTTGTTCGGTAGCTTCTTTGAGAGAATCAAGTCCATAAGGAGGTAAGACATCTCCGATAATGTCGTAAATTTTTTGAGTTAAGCGCAGATTGCTGAAAATTTCGCCATCAGCAAATATTATTGCTACAACCTTATTTCGCATCTGTCCAGTGCGTGTAGTTTGGGCACCGTAACGTTTAGTACGGTACAAATTATTTAACAGATATAAAAAAGTATTTGGTGTTGGGTCGCGTAATGTAACTACGCTGGGAAAAGGAACTTCTGGTAAAACATGGTCTTGTTCACTGAAACGGTTAGTAGTGTCCGTTCCTTGCGTCATAGTTCCATCTTCGTAGGGTGCATTCAGCGTAAAAGTTCCGTGGGACTCTTCATATTTAGGAACAGCGTAAGCTGAATCTATAAAAACTTTGGATTTCTCCGAACCAGAATTATCTGCACCACCTTTACCCACAGCATAACCGTAAATAACGCAATCAGGACAAACTCCACAAGGATTTTCATTATAAGCGCAGTCTTTTTTATGTTGGGTTTTTATGTAGTTGTAAACTTCATAACGCCGCAATAGTTCACGCCCTGTTAAGCGTTCAGGAGTAGTTTGTTTACGTTTAAAAAGTACTAAACGACTAATCACTTGTGAATTATTAATTCCTGCTCTAACTCTAGCTAAATTTAATTCTCCATCAGTTTTAAATACTGCATAAGAGTCAGTTTCTCGCAGAATTACAA
>NZ_JADEXF010000853.1 GCF_015207245.1 Nostoc cf. edaphicum LEGE 07299 | reverse complement strand
TATAAGAGACAGTTCTAAAACCTTAAGGTATTGGAATAACTTTTTCTTCTGGCGAGTGACCAACTCACGACAAACCGATTGAGCCTTAACACTCAATCGGGAAAGTTAGCTGTGAGTAAACAAAAGCTATCCAAGTAAGATCGCTCTCCACTGTTCTACATTCATGTGTGGATAATCTCGCGCCAACTCTTTTGCCCTCAACTCAAGCTCTATCATGTGGTCATTGTCATCTTGGATATGTGGTCTTGAGTATGTCACGGAAAGGGTGTTACCTTGGGTGGCTCTCTCGGTGTCACCAAGGGAGGCATCGGGGGCGACACCCGAAAAACAAGGGTCGTTAGCGTACTCTATATCTAAGGGTTCCTCATCTGGCAAGCTCATAGGAACTTGTCTCAGTACTGCACTTATTAACGCTTGTGCATAGTCTTCAGCCCACGTAGGGTCTATTTTGCAACATACAAGCTTATGTCCATTCCAGGTTAAAGACAGCAAGCTGTATTCGTCGCATATTTCTCTTATCCAGCAGTTCAATGAACCTAAGCAAAAAATGAAAGTAATAGGTCTGTAAAACTGTACGATATTGTTTTTCATTGTTAGTATTATTCTTGTTGTCAGAATGAATATTATTAGCACTGGCTTTTAGTGCATAGGACTCTCTCGCTAGTTCACAGCTATTGAGAGAGTCTTGTTATTTTCGATGCCACTAGGTCATTTCTGTGTGGTCAAGGAAAGAGGTTTATCTATCAGCACACCACTTAATCACTGCTTCCCAGAATGCATTACTGTTGCCACGTACAGAAAAATCTCTAGCGCATTCCATGTTAAATGAATAGCAGCTTCTTACGTAGTCTCTAATTCTTCCAGCATTCCAGTAAGTCTTGATTTCTTCAGTGCCACATTTGGCATACTTGCCAAACGTTAAAAGTGCTTTGTTTTTCAACGCGAGATTTTTACTACTAGCAATTTCTGTAATGGGTTCCTTGCCTGCCAAAGCGTCATCAGTAGCATCGTTGCAGTACATTGATGCGTAGTCGCAAGCCGCAGGTAATCCACTTGTGCTGCTAGAGTTCAGAAAGTTGCTAATGTTGATGGATGCTAGTGCTATCATGGTATTGATTATTAGACGTTTTTGTTTTTGTTTTCCCCTTAATAGCTGGTAACTATTAAAGGGAAATTTGAGTTAACGGATTAAACAAAATCAATCATTCACAAGACTTACTAGGATTACGATTCCTCGGTAGGTCTTTCTTGTTCTTGGTTATCTGCGTAAATGTTAGCGGTATCAATTCCTAGCCTGTTTAGAAGGAATCTAAGCACTGAAACGAGCTTACGGGCTTGCTCATAGCGTGGTGAGGTAATCTTTTCTTCACAAGTTTTTTCCCATACACCAACCTCTTTCTCTAGGTCAATCAAGAGTAGATATATGTCATCCAACTTATCAGCAATAGAGATTGGGACATATTTTTGCATTGCCTCTCCTGCGTACTTCTTCTTCCTACCCGAACCTGGTTTCCTTGTACCTGCTTTTGGAACACCTCTAGGCATTGTTTTCCTCCTGTTCGTATGCGAATAAATGACGGTCTGGATCGTGCCCGTTATCAAGGCTTGCTTGAACTGCTTCTATTCGATTTTTCAGTAATTTATAGCGATCTTCGAGTTCAGAAAAGTTTTCAATTATTGTTTGTGGTGTTACTTCTTCACCCGTTAAGCCCATAACGAGAGAAACAAGTCTTGTGGACTCAATGCTTAACTGAAGTGCTTGGGTTTGAATAGTTTTAAATCTGTAGCCAGGTGAGTTCATAATTTCCTCTCAGTGACAGTAGTTTAAGTGACAGTAGCTCATACTCAGCAGTAACAGCGCTATGGAATCGATGAATCTCTGAATCCCTTGCTGTACTTGCTATATATCATTTATAACAGATAAATAAAAAACGTCAACTATTTATCTGTTATAAATAAGAAAACAAGCCACAGTGTATACTATGGCTGGATTACAAGAATTATTCACTTTGTTTGTATTCTCTGTCTGCTTCTCTACGCGTCGGGTGCTTGATGCCGATAATTCCTTTATCACATACCCTTACTTTTGGGATGCCATCTTGGGTAACACCATAGATGTCATCGGAAATGACACCCAATTCTCATACCCCTACTTCCCGCTCTTGGGACTACCAACATTCAGGTACGGGTTGAGCGCTTTTGCCTTTGAAAGTACCTCTGTACAACGAACGTACTCTTCACCCACGTCAGCGTAGGCGCTGGTAAAGGCTTTTGCTTCGTTCACCTCATCACGCATTGCTGTCAATAACTCTGCTTCAAGCTCTGCTAACGCTTGCTCGGTGGTAGCAATTCTTTGGCGTATGGATTCCACTTTTTCGTGGTGTTTTGCAAGTTTGGCTTGCTGTTCTTCACTGGGTAGTAGTGGCTGAGGTTTAGCGATTACTGAGTAAGTGCCTGTTTTGCGGATAGCTGGTATCACCTCTGATGTGAGCCACTTCTTGAAGCGTTTCGCTTGTGCCTTGCGAGAGGTGAGAACGAGAGAGTAGAGTCCTGACTCATTAACCAATAAACTTTCCCTGCGTTGTCCTGACAAGAGTAATGTTCGTATCAGCTTTTCATCGTCATCTAATCGACTTACTGCTTTACTTGTGTCATCGAGTTCCAATACCTTGCAAACATCTACCGCTACCCACCACGGTTCATCCGCAGTACCCACAAACCGTATTTCGTGTGACTCAAAACTGAAAACTGATAAGTTTGCCATTTTCTTCCGTGTGTGAAATTGTGTGTTCTTTATCGTTATTTCACTCATAGCTCTGTCAGCACCAAGGAAGATATATTTGGTAGGGAAAGGAAGTAAGATAAAAACACACAATTTACACACACAAGTTAGTGTCAGCGGTACTCTACGGCATCAAAAAAAATGTCGTAGAGTATACCCC
>NZ_JADEXF010000852.1 GCF_015207245.1 Nostoc cf. edaphicum LEGE 07299 | reverse complement strand
GCCGTAAATAGTTGCGTCAAATCCAAAGCAGATAGATAGCCATCTGCAAATGAAGCAATACTGCGATCGGTAATGCCAAATACCCAGGATGACAGCCCAAACAGCCAAATCCCATTCTTGAGATTTCCGACGAATTCTTTAGAGTCCGATCGTTTTTGATCTTTCATAATCTTCTGTTCCGTTGGTGAACAATCTGGTGATTGATGCTCAATACCTGCCATTAGGAATTTTTTCGGATTCCTGACGCTGAATTTACATTTACTATCTATTAACAATATTAATAAATATTTCACCTACTTGACATCCCTACCCAAAGGTACATCTCCTAATGATGACATTCCTCTTTTGGTTGTGCTACCTCCGATAGACTGCAATACGTTGAGTTCTCAGCTTTACAGCGTCAGGTTTGAATACTGAAATCACATGATTTTTAAATAACCATATAAATATTTATTTATGCTTTGCATAAAATGCTTCATAGGATAGATGCATTCCCAAAATATCCGTATACTTCAAGGTGTAGAGGCTTTGTAGAGGCGCACAGCTAGCTATGCGCTCCTACAAGGAAATGAAATACTTATTTTGGAGTAGATTAAGTAGGTCGGCGCAATTAAAGCTAACTGGCTAAGGCTGTCATTTGTCCTTTGTCATTGGTCATTAGCAAGGGTTTTGAGCCTATTTATGTTTTGTAACATACTTTGTTTTTTTTTGCGCCAACTTACTTAATCCCTTCATCCTACTCAGCACTCTTCATCTCACCAACTGCGCGGCGGAATTAAAAAATTGACGACACAACCCCTTTGTGACTAAAACTGTTGTCAACAAGTTAGCAAAAGCAACCATAAACATAATCAAAATTTCATAGGAGACAGCATCTAAAGGTTTGATACCAGCTAATAACTGTCCGGTGGTAATTCCTGGTATTGCGACCATACCTATGAGTATCATTTGATTGAGAGTAGGAATCAATCCGGCTTTGATGGCGTCTTTGCGATATTGGCTAACAGCTTGCTTTGGAGTTGCACCTAAGCTTAAATGGGTTTCTATTTCGAGATGGCTGGAATTAATGGTGCTGACAAGGCGATCGCCTGCGATCGCAGCTGCATTGGTAGCATTACCTAAGACTATCCCTGCTAGGGGAATTATGTACTGTGGTTCGTACCATCTCTCTGGTTGAACGATTAAGAAGTTGATGTAAAACACTGTCACGGCGGTACTAATTAAAATTGCACCCCACACCAAAGGCAACAGATGAGGAATTTTTTGGCTGATGCGATTTCGTGCGACAATCGCCGTAATTGTCAGCATTATTGCTAATAGCGCCAAAACTGCCCAAGCATTGTCTAAAGCCAAGATGAAATCTAAAATGTATCCCAATACAAGAAGTTGTAAGATGGTTCTTCCAGTAGCAAGGGCTAGGTTCAACTCTAATCCTAATTTTTCCCAGGCTGATAAACCAATGGCGATCGCCATCAATCCCATACCAATAGCTAAATCCACGAAATCCAGCTCGATCAGATCCTGCATGGGTTCTCTATCTCCTGGTATTTTATTCTCAAAGCAGCACACACTCCTGGAACTTTGACCAGATGTGTTGGATCTTGGTTGATATATATCACTTTCATCAATTCAAAATGGTACGACCTTAACATGGCAAACACCTAGTATGCCTACTATCTGTAAATTAAATGTGCGGTGGTTTCCCATACCACAATTTAAGTAAAAACCCTAATAGATGCGTATCTTGGGCGATAGTCTTTTAGTAGCTCCTCTTTGATTCACAATTCAATCAGCAAAAATTGACTGTCGAAGTGCATCCTTTGTATCTTCCGATAAAATAAGAACTCATGATCCAAAGTGTAAATCCCATCCCTGCCTTTGATATCAAGCAGCAATACACCACCATCGAAGCAGAAGTAAGTGCAGCTGTCTTAGAGGTTTTGGCTTCTGGCCGCTACATTGGCGGTCCCCTAGTCGAAGGCTTTGAGCAACAGTTTGCTGCTTATAATACTGTTACTGAATGTGTGGCTTGTAATTCTGGTACTGATGCGCTCTACTTAGCGTTACGAGTTTTGGACATTGGTGCAGGCGATGAAGTGATTACAACGCCTTTTACCTTTATTGCTACATCTGAAGTGATTAGCGCCGTCGGTGCAAAGCCTGTTTTCGTTGATATTGACGCTACTACGTTTAATTTGGATGTGGAACAAGTAGCGGCGGCGATTACACCCAGAACTAAAGCGATTATCCCGGTTCACCTATTTGGACAACCCGTGGATATGACATCATTAATGGCGATCGCTCAGTCTCACAATTTGTCAATAATTGAAGATTGCGCTCAGTCTACAGGCGCGATTTGGGCTGATGAAAAAGTAGGAAGTATTGGACATATTGGTTGCTTTAGTTTCTACCCTACCAAAAATCTTGGTGGTTGCGGCGATGGTGGAGCAATAACGACTAATGACCCAGCGATCGCCACTAAACTGCGAATACTACGAGATCATGGTAGTAAAGTTCGATATTTACATGAAGAAATCGGTGTAAATAGCCGCTTAGATGCTCTCCAAGCCGCTATTTTGCAGATTAAGTTACGTTATTTAGATATTTGGAACGATCGCCGACGAAATATTGCCAACTATTACTATCAGTTTCTTAGTCAACTTCCGGGAATTGTCCCGCCTCAAGAATTACCTGGGGGTATTGGGGTGTGGAATCAATACACTATTCGCATATCTGGCGAAGGGCGCAATGGTTCTAGCGCCAAATATCGAGATTGGGTGCGTAGTCAATTGCAAGAACAGGGCGTGAGTTCAATGATTTACTACCCCCACCCTTTACATTTGCAGCCAGTTTATCAAAGTCTAGGCTATGAAATTGGGGACTTACCAATAGCAGAGCAAGCTTGCCATGAAGTTATATCCTTGCCTATGTTCCCAGAACTGACA
>NZ_JADEXF010000851.1 GCF_015207245.1 Nostoc cf. edaphicum LEGE 07299 | reverse complement strand
TTAAGCATTTTTTCTCTTCTCTCTGTTTCCTCTGCGCCTCTGCGGTAGCCTTCGGCAAGCCGCTTTGCGTCTACGTTAAAAAAGTTGACTTTGACAAAGAGTTTTAGCCTTAACTGAACCGTATTGATATATACACTTAATAGCGCTGAAAAAACAGTACAGCCTTACTACGAGCAGCTTGTTTATTGATTGATGTGTGCCTAATTACTTGTGGCTTGTCGGAGGTATGGCAACAATGAAGAGATGCTGGCTAGATGTCAAATCGAAGGGCAAATTTGCTTGGACTTTTAATTGAAGCGAGAACGTTGTTGACGACGTTGTTTGTGCCTAGCAATTGCTTTACGCTTCTCTTTTTCTATCGGTGTCTCGAAGTGACGTTTTTTTCTCATATCTTGGAAAATTCCTGCTTTAGAAACTTCCCGTTTAAATCTTCTCAAGGCTGATTCGATACCTTCATTCTCTCCTAAAACTACTTTTGTCATCTCATTCCTCCTTAATGTGGATGAATAGTTCAGGACTACATAACAAATAAAATATTCCAGCAGAATGGAGCCTTTGGCTTTATCTGCTGGAGACTCTAAATGTGAAATTTTCAGGAATCGACTTAGTAGCGATTATTGTTGCGGCGGGCATTATTACCGCCACCCCAGCTACCGCGAGAGGAGTTACTTCTTTCCTCACGGGGTTTAGCTTTGTTCACTTTCAAATCACGTCCCATCCACTCAGCACCATCAAGTGCATCAATGGCAGCTTGTTCTTGTGTGTCTGATTCCATTTCCACAAAAGCGAACCCACGAGGCCGGCCTGTTTCCCGATCTGTGGGTAGTTGAACACGATTTACTGTTCCGTATTCTGCAAAAGCCTGCTTTAGGTCCTCTTCTGTAACCTGATAGGACAGGTTTCCGACGTAAATTGACATAGAAATCTCCGAATTCAGGGAGTGTAGAGAGTTAAATTCGGAGAGACGGTTTTTAGAAATCAAAACGAGTTACTCAACCGAAAATAATCTTTATGTCCATGAGTGTAGCACAGCATTCAGCCTTTGAATATTGTCTGATAGTGAATTTTATTCACAAATTAAACCTTTAAAGACGGTTTGCAGACTTTCTAAAGACTGGCTTTTTTTGCTTGTACTATATAAAGTTACACTTTTAATTGGAAATCGTAATTAACTTGCGATCGCCCAGGTATTTAGTGTTTTGAAAATTAAGCTGTGGACTAAAGAGTAAAGATTATTATCGATGGTAGCCCTAATCATACCATGATTAACGATCTTAAAAGAAAATTAAAAAATATTCATTCTCAAATGCCCTATTAGCTATGGTCAAACTGCGCTAAAACCCCTTCTGCTTTCTTACACAATACTTCGTGATATTCACCATTACTAGCTAGCAAACCTCCCCATTGATTGATATCACCAGTGTTATACCGCAACGGAGTGCCATCGAAGTGAGTAAATTTACCACCAGCTTCTGTTAAAATAAGCTCTGGGGCTGCTATATCCCAATCTTTGGGCGCAGACTTACCGGAAAGGGATATATAGATATCTGCCTGTTGCTCGACAATGGTGGCAATTTTACAACCTACACTACCCACAGATTTCTGATTTTGACAGGGTAAGTTTTGTAGCAAATAATCTAACCGTTGGTTGCGGTGAGAGCGACTAACGACTAAGGTTAAATCCTCAATTCGTTTACCTGAAGACACTTGTAAAGGAACAGATCCGTCACGGGTTTCTACAAATGTACCCCCACCTTTGGTAGCGTAATATAACTTTTGAGCCTCTGGTACTGCCACCACTGCCAACACTGGGCGTGTTTCCTTGACTAAAGCAATGTGAACTGCATAGTCTCCAGTTTTTTCGATAAAATCTCGTGTGCCATCCAAAGGGTCAATTATCCATACCCAAGGGGCAGAAGCCTTTCTACCACTACTTGACGATTGATAAGTTTCTTCGCTGATGTAAGCAAAATCTTCGTTACCCAAAGTTGCTTGTAGCCTCTGCAAAATGTATTGACTCACAGCTACATCGGCAACAGTGACAGGCTCATTCTGCTTATATTGAATTTCTAAGTCAGGGTCTTTTGCTGTGCCGTCGTAATACGATCGCAGTATATCTGCTGCGCCCCAACCTATTTCACGAGCGATCGCTAATATTTCTTCTAAATCTTTCATTAATTTGGCCTATCTAAAAATATGCATAATGTGATTAGGGGCGCACTGCGATACTTAGTTTAACTAATTACGAATTACGAATTACGAATTATCTTAAATCCATCCAGCGCCGAGTACCAAAAAATTTACAGGAATCAGCAGCAATATTAGCTGCCAGTGCCAGTGCATCAGTAAAGCTTTCCCTTAAAATGTAATGACAGAAAGCACCGTGAAAAATATCTCCAGCCCCTAACGTATCAACCGCTTGAATCTGCGGCACATCTACGATACCAGTTTTAGTGCCACTCAAGTATTCAATTGGTTCTTGCCCGTGGGTAATGGCGATGTGAGGAATGTCAAATCCACTGAGATAGCTAAAAACGTCTTCTCCAGTTTGGCAGTTGGGGGGATAAAAATTAGCTGAACAGATAGCGTAATCTACAAACGGTAGAATTTGCTCAAATCCAGGCTTCCAACTACCACCATCGATCGCTACTGGGATATTATTGGCTTTAGCCATTTGAACGATGGAATCACCAACCGCCATCTGATGTCCATCAATCAGTACCATATTGACATTCTGCAAAATATCTGGCGGGATAGATGCGCTGCTAGCTTGAGTTTTGACAGCATTGATCGAAACCACAGCGCGTTCACCTGTGGCTTGAGTGACAATGATCGAAGATACAGGCGGTACTAAATCAGTGGTAGGCTCAAGGTCTGCGATCGCAACTTTGTAATTTGCCAAGTCATCTCGAATCAGCTGCGTCATTGGGTGAGAACCTACTACAC
>NZ_JADEXF010000850.1 GCF_015207245.1 Nostoc cf. edaphicum LEGE 07299 | reverse complement strand
GCGCAATCGTTTAGATAGTGAGATAATGCTGTCGGAAATGACAGCTGGGGAAAGAAATTTTGCTCTCTTGGTTGAGCATTTGCTAAATAAAATTGAAGCTCCAGAATATCGCCAAGTTAATATTGAAGCATTAATTGAATTAGGAGCGATCGCTGCCAATAATCCCAAGCTGCAAATTGAAGAATATATCGTGTTGGATGTGTTAATCGGCCATGCGGTGCGATTGGCATGGTTAGAGAATCATAATCATCGCAGCGATCGCTATGATGAGGATAAGGCGAGTGCGTGGCGATCGTTTTACAACACTTCTCCTAGAGATTGCGCCAGTTATATTTTGAAGGCGTTTAGATTCTTGACGGAATTTGTGAAGGATTTTTAAACGCAGAGGGACGCAAAGGGAAGCGCAGAGGAACGCAGAGGATGAGAGAGAATGAGTTGAGTGGGGTGATTATTGGTTGTGCGATGAGGGTGCATACTGCTTTGGGGCCTGGTTTGTTGGAGTCGGCTTATGAGGAGTGCTTGGATTATGAGTTGAAGAAAGCTGGATTGAATGTTGGTAAGCAAATTCCATTGCCCTTAGTTTATCAAGATGTGCAATTGGAATGTGTTTATCGATTAGATTTGATCGTCGAAAACCAAGTAATTGTAGAGATTAAATCTGTAGAGTCCTTCCACCCAATTCACTCCGTTCAACTCCTAACCTATCTCAAACTCGCAAACTGCAAGCTAGGTCTTCTCCTCAACTTTAACGTCCTCCACCTCAAAGAAGGTATTAAACGCGTAGCCAACAACCTCTAACTCCCCCTCTCACTCTCTCTCATCCTCTGCGAACCTCTGCGCTTCCCTCCGCGCCCCTTTGCGTTAAAAAAAATATCCCCCACCTCAAATTCCAAAAGCAGGGGTTTTATTAAAACTACTTAACAGAAACAGCATCAACATCAATGGTGCTTCCACTAGAGGTAGAACCCTCAGTAGTATTAGGTACTTCAGCACCCACCTCACCCTTACGAGCTTTCCAGCCCTCAATGACTAGCCCAGACACCTCAGAAACTAGCAAAGTCAAAAGGAAAACATCATCAATTTGTCCCACAACCGGTATAAAATCCGGGAGAACATCAAATGGGCTAACCAAATAAACCAACGTTCCTAAAATTACCCACCAACGGTACTTGGGGTTACGAAGCACATCGCGGTACCAAGTGTAAAGTGATTGGATTGAAAATTTCATATTTTGAACCTCCAGTTATCTTTAATTTTGACAAATCATCCTAAAAACTCACGGTGCGAATAACCGTCCTAGTTAGTCTGGAAGACGCTACTAGTAATTTGTCAACAAAGACAAATAAGTAGGTAGCGGGTTCATCTCAAACAGGCAACAGTTGTTTGTTTATAGGGCTGATTAATCGCTTGGTGCTGATACCTGCTGTTCTAGCCATAAAAGATATGCCTATAGACGGATTTTTTATTTTGCTAGAGATTTTATAAATTGCTTGGTATAGTCTTAAACTTCTGTGCAGATCCCAAAGAATAATCTTCTAATTTAAAATCAGCAAAAGGCTTCTTTTCTAATCTATTCCGTAATGCCTCGTCAAGAATCACACCTGATGATTCTCTCTTAACACCAATAATTATAACACTTGTCTGATATGTTGTTAAATCCTGATTTGCCCGGCAATCACTCCGTTGAAATTGACCCAAATTCAATAAGCGATAACTTTTGACACTTGATGTATTAATAAATAATTTTTTAACCAAAATTTGTGTTTGTTTAGAACGTTCTAAAGCTACACGTTCTTGAACTGATCTATCACCTTTACAAGAAGCTGTGCCAACAGAGATAATCTCATTGGGAGCTTCCATTATCTTCTCTATACCTTCTTGTTCTAAGTTCAACTTCAAAAGGTCAATACTAATAATTTCATCATTGTATTTAATTTGAAAGTTGCTACCTAAAAGCCATTTATATTTTAGTGATAAAACTGCTATATTAAACTCAGCAATCCTTCCCTGACTATCCCTACCTTCTTGATAAGAAAAGTAATCGATATTACCTTTTTTCTCTGGATATTGTCTGTAATAGGATGTTTTAGAAAAATCTGATTTTCGCATTGCTAAAGCCACTATACTAAGTGATCCCAATACTACTAATAGAACTGCAAAAAATGCCAATATCGGCACTTTTTCTGGCTGCTTATTTGCAGGAAATGAGTTCTTATTAATGTCTACAGGTAAATGTTCAAGGTTAGAAGCTTCTAGGATATTACTATTTGTCGAAGTCGTGTCTGTTAATTGAGTTTCGATTTCTTCTAGAGAATGCAAAATTTCTTGAGTATTGGCAGGACGTTTTTTTATATCTGATGCTGTTAGCCAATCAATTAAATTCAATAGTAAGGGTGAAATATGAGTAGCATGATTTTGCCAGTGCAACAAATTTTGCTGGACATCATACATCTCCAAAGGATGGTATCCTGTCAGCAAAAATACAAAAGTGCGTCCCAAGGCAAAGAAATCTGACTGCGGTACTGCTTGACCATTCATTTGTTCTGGGGCGCTGTAGCCAGATGACATAAGTGCTGTCATTTTGTCGCCGTTGCTTAATTGGTCTTGGTAGGTTTTATTAATTTTACTGGCGGTGCCAAAATCAATCAGTACTAAATTCCCCCAACCCTCCTCAAGGGGGGATCTAATCATGATATTAGATGGCTTAATATCTCGATGTAGGTACTGTTTGCCATGCACTACATCTAAAATGTCTATCAACTGTCTTAACCAGTCTATGGCTTGTTCTTGAAATATGGGGCTATTTTGCTGCTGTAGCCACTTTTCTAAGTTGTAGCCATCAATTTTTTCCATTGCAATGCAATGCAACACTAAACCATTTCGGTTTTGATACTGGAAGTAACTATCTTCTTTGGGAATTCCGGGATGCTTAAATTGTCCCAACACCTGTCTC
>NZ_JADEXF010000849.1 GCF_015207245.1 Nostoc cf. edaphicum LEGE 07299 | reverse complement strand
GGCTAGTTAGTCAGCCAAGGGCGATAGCAAAGCCTCAACTCTTGGAGAAGCTATGCCCACGAGTGAGTCCCCGAACTTCAGGTAAACCCTCATGAAAACTGCCATTAATGCAGCATTGATATTGGGATAAGGGTGAATCTGTAAGGGTCATTTAACAAAAGACAAAGGACAAAAGACAAAGGACAATTTAGTTATTGACTACTTGACCATAGAGGTCGTATGTATCAGCGTGGTGAATCGCTATTGGCACGATGGTTCCTAACTTTGCCTGGCCTTTGACATACACCAGACCATCAACCTCTGGGGAAAATCTACCTGAACGACCTATTAATTCACCACTTTCAGGATTTTCTTGCTCAATCAGGACATCAACAATTTTGCCTACTTCCTGTTGATTTTTCTTTTGGGAAATCGGTTGCTGGATTTCCATAAGTTGGTATCGCCGCTCGTCCATCACCGATTGGGGCAACTGATTTGGCAACTGATAAGCTGGAGTTCTTTCCTCAGAGGAAAAGGTGAAGACACCAACATGGTCAAATTCATGCCGTTGAACAAACTCTAGTAGATGCTCAAAATGCTCTTCAGTTTCTCCTGGGAAACCAACAATAAATGTTGTCCGCAATACGGCTGTTGGTAGCGCCGTTTTGATGCGATCTATAATCCCATCATTTACGCGCCCTTGCCAAGGGCGGTTCATGGCGCGGAGAATCTCTGGATGAGAATGCTGCAAGGGTAAATCCAGATAAGGCAGGACGTTGGGTGTTTCTTGGATGGCCGCGATTACATCTGGGGTCAGTCCCGTGGGATAAGCGTAATGCATTCTGATCCACGGTATATCTACTTTCCCCAAAGCGCGAAGTAATTCGGCTAATTTTGGCTTACCGTAAATATCCAAACCGTAATTAGTGGTGATTTGGGAAATTAAAATAATTTCCTTTACCCCTTGACTAACTAACTGCTCCGCTTCGGCGACGATAGATTCAATAGTACGCGATCGCTGGTTTCCTCGAAGATGAGGAATTATACAAAATGCACAGCGATAATTACAACCTTCGGCAACCCGGAGGTAAGCAACGCCCTCCGTTGTAGTACGATAGCGCGGTGTAGTTTCGTCGGCAATGTAGGTTGGCTCTATACTAACCTGTTTGACCCGCTCGCCAAGTTCAACACGCTCAATTACATTTACAATTTTGTGATAATCGCCTGTACCCACAACGGCTACTGCTTCAGGCAACTCCTCCAAAAGTTGTTCTTGGAAGTGTTGCGCCATACAGCCAGTGATTACGATCTTTTTATTTGCCTCTGCCAGTTCTACTAAAGTTCTGACAGATTCTTGCCGGGCCGCTTCAATAAAACTACAAGTATTAACAATAACGTAATCTGCTAATTCTTCATTTGTATCTACACCGTAGCCCGCTTCTACGAGCATTCCCAGCATGTGTTCTGTATCAATTCGATTTTTCTCGCAGCCCAGGTGAGAAATGGCAATTGTTGGCTTGTCACCCATATTTTGAAAATATCTTCATTTTTTTTCTTGTAGTCAACATTCCGGCGCTAATTTCGCTTTTTTCCGATCACTATCCTTCTAATAACAGTACGATGGCAGATTCTCACTGTCAGCAACTGCCCGTAGAATTATGACCCTATCAATAATAAAAATAGAGGTCATGTTATGATATTTTTATCAATCTGTTCCCCAGGGTAAATTGAAGTGTCTTTGGGTACATTTGACACTTGTAATGTTTTTTAACAATTAGCCTATTGGTATTTTACATTACCACAGCGTGTGCGTTGTTAACCTACCCATCGGGAAGCCGCCCAAAGGGCTTGTTGTGAGAAGTCGCTACCCTCAGGGAAATCGACGAAAGCGACTACGCCTAATAAAGCAGTAATGCTACCCTGGCGATTGGCAAGTCCTACGACAATGCGCGGACAAGACGCCTAAACCACGGAAAGCTGCCTTGCGTCTAGTGAGTGGCAAACTCCTCTTGTAGCCAGGTTTTATCTTAACATATCTTATGGGAGGTTTCACGCCAATTTCCATCTGAGGAAAGAGGCAACAAACCGACTATCATAAAACACATTTGACTAGTTAATGAAAAGTCAAGAGTCAAGGGTCAAGAGGGGCCAGTCACGTGCGGGATTTTCCCCGTTGAAGAGCCACCCTTATATAGAGGTTCCCGACCTTCAGGGGAGTGGTGTTGAACTGGCGTTCAATAGTCAAAAAATTCTGGACTCTGGACTCCGCGAGGCGGATTAAAGACGTGGACTTATATCAGATATTTAAAACTCGCTCACCAATTATTGGCGTGGTTCACCTGCTACCACTGCCTACCTCGCCCCGTTGGGGAGGTAGCCTAAAAGCGGTGATTGACCGTGCCGAACAAGAAGCCGTAGCCTTAGCAAGTGGAGGGGTTGACGGTCTGATTGTCGAGAATTTTTTCGACGCGCCGTTTACCAAAAACCAAGTCGATCCAGTGGTTGTGAGTGCCATGACCATTGTGGTGCAGCGGATACAGAATTTGGTGACTTTGCCTATAGGCTTAAATGTTTTGCGAAACGATGCCAAAAGTGCAATAGCGATCGCTAGCTGTGTACAAGCGCAATTTATCCGCGTCAACGTCCTCACAGGCGTGATGGCAACTGATCAAGGATTAATTGAAGGAGAAGCCCATCAACTACTCCGCTATCGACGGGAGTTAGGGTGTGATGTTAAAATTCTGGCCGATGTGTTGGTAAAACACGCCCGTCCTTTGAGTTCTCCAAATCTCACAGTCGCGGTGAAAGACACCATTGAAAGGGGTTTAGCAGACGGAGTGATTTTATCGGGTTGGGCGACAGGTAGTCCTCCTAACTTAGAAGATTTGGAACTAGCTTGTGGCGCAGCAAATGGCACGCCAGTGTTCATCGGGAGTGGGGCTAATTGGGAAAATATTGATACATTGATGCAAGCAGCAG
>NZ_JADEXF010000848.1 GCF_015207245.1 Nostoc cf. edaphicum LEGE 07299 | reverse complement strand
GTGTGGAAGGCTCCGGGCTTATCAAGTCGCTCGTAGGTGTGCGCTCCGAAGTAGTCGCGTTGGGCTTGAGTGAGGTTTGGGGCAAGCGATCGCGTCGATAGCTGTCAAAATAATCTAATGACGCACTGAATGCTGGCACTGGAATTCCCAGTTTTGCTGCTGTTGCCAACACTTCGCGCCAAGCTGTTTGTCTGTCGAGAATCGTCTGCTTGAATTCCGGGGCTAATAGCAGGTTAGGGGGCGCTGGATTTTCGTTAAATGCGTTCTTAATCTTATTCAAAAATCCAGCGCGAATAATACAGCCACCCTTCCAAATCCGCGCCAATTCACCTAAATTTAAGTTAAAATTATAGGTTTTTGAAGCTGTAGCCAACAGTGCCATGCCCTGAGCGTAAGAACAGATTTTCGAGCAATAAAGGGCATCTCGCACCATGTTGATAAAGGCTTTGGTATCTCCCTCATACTTGCCAGAAGGACCTGTAAGTATCTTAGATGCTGCTACCCGTTCTTTTTTGAAGGAAGACATAATCCGGGCGTTCACCGCTGCAATCATTGTTGGTACAGCAACACCCAAATCCATTGCAGTTTGTACTGTCCAGCGTCCGGTTCCCTTTTGCCCTGCGGCATCAACAATCAAATCGACTAAGGGTAGATTTGTTTCTGGGTCAATGTAGGGGAAAATCTTTGCCGTAATTTCAATCAAAAACGAATTGAGTTCGTCGGTGGTGTTCCATTCGGTAAAAACTTCGTGTAGCTGATTATGGTCTAGTCCAGCAACATTTTTCAGCAAGTCGTAGGCTTCAGCAATCAGCTGCATATCGCCGTACTCAATGCCGTTGTGTACCATTTTGACATAGTGACCGGCGCCACCAGGACCGCAATAGGTTACGCAAGGACCATCATCAACTTGGGCAGCAATTTTATTAAAAATTGGCGATAGATACTCATAGGAGCTTTCTGTACCTCCTGGCATGAGTGAAGGGCCATTCAGCGCACCTTCTTCACCACCACTGACACCCATCCCGATAAACCGAAGTCCAGCCGGTTCTAGTTCCTGAGTGCGTCGTTCCGTATCTTCAAACCAAGAGTTGCCACCGTCGATAATGATATCGCCTTCCTCTAACAAGGGTTTGAGTTGAGCAATTACCGCATCCACTGGCTTACCAGCTTGCACCATTACTAGAATTTTGCGGGGACGTTCCAATAAGGCAACGAATTCTTCTAGAGTAAAGGCGGCTTTGACGTTCCGTCCTGGCGCACGCTGCGCCATAAACGCATCCGTTTTTTCTCGGGAGCGGTTGTAAACTGCAATTGGGAAGCCATTGCGCTCCACGTTTAGAGCGATGTTCTCACCCATAACGGCTAATCCAATCACACCAAAGCTTTGTAGTGTCATAAAAAATTTCTGGCTAACTCTTGCAGATCCTTTTACTTTAAGGGTAGTCCGATATTTTCCCTTCTCCCCTAAAGAAGACCTTAAGACTTCAATAAATGACAAAAATCCACAACTAACAGGGATAATTAATTTTAAATTGTATCTAAATCAACAATTGACTGGCAAAATTTGCAAAATTGAAATAATTAAACGACGTAGTAAGGAGTAACCAAATAATGCTGGCATATGTCCTAGCTTTGGTGGTCGGTCTTGGTAGTTTAGCCATTTATATAGCAGCTTTCTTTTTCCCAGAAATCCACCGCAAGAATGACTTTATCTGGAGTGGCGTAGGATTATTCTACGCTTTAGTCTTATGGGTGTTTGCGCCACGCATTACTGGAGGTTTGTTGCTAGGTCATGTGGCTAGTGTGGCTCTTTTGGTCTGGTTTGGCTGGCAAACTCTATCATTACGTCGGCAATTGACTCCACAGGCACAACAAACCCAAGTACCCAGTACTGAGACGGTAAAAACTGGCATTCAAGAACAGATGAATAAGTTGTCCCTTCAGGAACGGCTGGGCCAGCTGCAAAAAGGTTTTGGTAGTACCTTTAGTGGCGCAAAAAACAAAGTGCAACAGACCGTGAGTAAAAAGACACCCACAACCCCCAAACCTGAAGATATTATCTCTGTAATATCAGAGAAACCTGCTATTGAGATTATTGACAAAACTATTGTCATACCAGAACCACCAGCAGAGGAGACAGTTACTACCGAAACCGAAACAAAAACCGAGAGTGTACCGGAAGCGATTCCCCCACATCCCCCATCTCCTGAATTGGTGGAAGCAGCGCAACCAGATTTTGAAATTGAGGATAAGCAACCGATTCCTGTAGAAGAAATTGCGCCGGATGCGGTACTCGCTCCCCCAGCGGAGACGCCACCTGAACAAATACCGCCTAATCAAGGTAGTTAAATTCTGTGAAACCCAACGTTAACCTAATATAATATTGGGTTTCACTATTTCCATATTGATGACACTACGGGAGTGCAACCACCGGATCGCACTCCCTCTAGGGAAACAACTGAACCACCAGAGACATTTCCTTTTGCCGTCTAAATCAATCAATGAGTTATTTCTCTAATAGTAAAGTTATTAGGTAAGCCTACATAAACCATCAGATACATGATTGAGTCAATAGCAAATTAAGTAGCGACTTTACTGAGTGTTAGATGGTACGCTTATCCTCTGCCTGTAAGGACTTTTTCTCGTTGCTAGACTGAGAAATTTATTTACTCAGCCTTTAGCAAAACTTAGGTTGCAAGATTGTTGTTGCCGCCCTCTAAAATAGTCCCCTCTAAATTGGCATCTTCTAGATTAGCGCCGGTGAGATTGCTTCTTTCTAATGCAGCTTGGTGCAGATTTGCTTGATGTAAATCCGCGATCGCCAAATCTGCCCCGCTCAAATCTGCTGCTTCTAAATTAGCTTCACTCAAATCAGCTTCACGGATGTCAGCATGACTAAGAATTGCCTGTTCCAAGTTAGCAGCTTTGAGATTAGCCGGATTTAATATGACCTTCAGCAAGC
>NZ_JADEXF010000847.1 GCF_015207245.1 Nostoc cf. edaphicum LEGE 07299 | reverse complement strand
CTGCTAGGGTGACATCACCCAAATCCACTATCCGTTCAGTTGCTGTTTCTGCCGAACTGATCCGACTCTCAGACGAAATTTTTCGCTTAAAACAGGAAAAAGATAACCTCCAAGAGCAGCTACAGTTTAAAGATCGGGTGATTTCGATGCTGGCACACGATCTCCGCAATCCTCTAACAGCCGCCGCGATCGCTATCGAAACTCTCCAATCTAACTACAATTTAGAGACAGGCCAATTTCAGCGCCTCAAACCATCCTTGACAGCGCATCTATTAAAACAAGCCCGTAATCAAACTAAGATCATTGATCGGATGATTGCCGACCTTTTGCAGGTAGGTCGTGGCAAAGATACGGAGTTTCCTATTTTACCACAAAAGGTACAGCTAGGTAAATTGTGCTTAGATGTACTAGAAGAATTGTGCGATCGCTACACCGCCAAATCCCAAGAGGTCGAAACAGATATTCCCAACGACTTACCTTATGTATATGCTGACCCAGAACGCATCCGGCAAGTACTAGTAAATCTGTTGGATAATGCCATCAAATACACCCCAGAAGGTGGCAAGATTAGCATCGCCGGATTGCACCGCACTACCCAAAAAGTTCAGTTTAGTATTGGCGATACTGGGCCTGGTATTCCTGTAGAGAATCGCGATCGCATTTTTGAAAACCACTTCCGCCTGCAACGGGATGAAGGTACAGAAGGTTACGGCATTGGCCTTTGTCTATGCCAACGCATCGTTCTGGCACACTATGGTCAAATTTGGGTGGATTCTGCCCCCAATAACGGAGCATGGTTTCACTTCACACTGCCAGTTTATCCTTCTTAAGTAATGACTAATGACTAATGACAATTAAGAACTTGAGACAAAGCGATCGCGTCCCCCGGCCTTTGCTTGGTAGAGTGCTTTATCTGCCAGCACAATCAACTCTGAAGGTGAAGATTCCCAAGTCGGGACAACAGTTGCCACGCCGATACTGAGGGTGACGTGCTGACTCACCGCAGAACCGTCATGAACAATTTGCAAATCTTTGATTCCGGCTTGAATTGCGGCGGCAACGTGAAGTGCGCCAGATGCAGGAGTGTATGGCATAATCACAGCAAATTCTTCGCCACCATAACGCGCTACTAAATCCTGATGTTTTTGTGCCTTAAGGCTTAAGACAGCACCCACCTTTTGTAAACATACATCCCCTGCCGGATGGCCATATTTATCATTATAAAATTTAAAAAAGTCGATATCACACAAAATCATTGACAAGGGAAATCCCTCTTGTGCGAGATTAATCCATTGAGTATTGAGATAATCGTCAAAGCGGCGACGATTAGCCAACTCAGTTAAGCCATCTACATTGGCAAGGTGATGCAAAGCTTCGTTTGCCGCCTCTAACTGTTTGTATACTTGTGCTTGCTGTAGCAGTCGGCGCAACCGTTGGCGTAATACAGGCCAGTGAATTGGCTTAGTAACATAATCAGTTGCTCCCGCTTCAAAAGCACGGTTTACAGATTCCTCATCGTCCAAGCATGTGATCATCAAGATGGGAGTGCGCTCCCATATCTTGGAGATGACTGTATTGTTAAGAGTCGAGTCAGTATCAAAGGTGGCAAGGGCTGAGATTAAATTATTCCTGGCAATCTGGAGCAAGTGTTTACAGCAGGTAAAGCCATCCATCACAGGCATTACAGCATCTAGCAAAACTATATCCGGTTTGATAGTCTCGTAAGCATCTAAACATTGCTTACCATCATTGACCTCGACCACTCGATAACCGTCTTGTTCCATTGCTTTACGCAACAATACCCGGATGGTTTTGTCATCATCAGCCACTAGAATCAGTGGTGGTTGCTTAGAAACAGAAAATGGGCTTATGCCTGACATGAGTTGCCTTCCACTTGCGGGACTATCCTGAAAAAGGCCGTGCAACTCAATCGCATAGGGGCGATCGCTATTTTCATCAATGCCAGGATTTGTGGCAAAGGTGTGTCTAGCTTGACAATGGACTGCCCAATATTGTTGGGCCAAGCAAGCGGTAGATAAATAAGTTGCATAGACTATCTGTAATTGGAACACGAAGGCAATTGCTACCTTTTTGTTCAGCGATGGTTATGGGAGGAAATGTTACTTTTATATTTCCCTATTGTTAAAGTCAAATTACGATTTTTTTGAGAATTACAAATACACGCCTTAATTCTTTAGTTGTGTAGTTAGTTTAGACACCTAGCAATCCAGAGCAAGGCAATTGCCAAAGTACCTTCAGAATATAGTTAATACTAAATACTAATATCACCTGACTGAAATTTATTTAGTCTATCCGACAAGGCTTGCTGAGGTTTAGTATAATTACATAAGATTGAGATAAAACTTAGTGCAAAACTTTATTTTCAAGTGACTTCATAACCATTCTTTATAGCCATAAACCGCCCATAACTCACGTTGGCTATACAAACAAGTAAAAGCTCTTACAAAAACCATCCAAACCTATTGACATTCGCTAAATCTTTAAAATGCCAGACTCATTAATGTACCAGCAGGATAATTTTGTTGTTTTAGAAACAAATCAACCAGAACAATTTATGACACCATCAGAGCTATTAGAAAAGCTCAAAATAACTCTTCAACAACTCATAATTCAAGATTTACCGCCTGACTTGCAAAAGTTTGATACTGTGGAAAGTCAAGCCCAATATTTAATTGACACTAGCTGCGAATTAGATATTGGCCCTGGTAAATATTTACAGTGGTACGCAGTTCGTTTAGAAAAGTAAATTTTTGGTAAGTGCTTGAGAGAATCCTAAATAAATCTTAAGCAAAAATTGGTGCCCATCTCCCCGACTTCTTCAAGAAGTTGGGGAGTTAAATCGTGGTTAAGGGAATTCCCAAAAGAATAATTACTAATTCATAATTCATAGTTAAACACACTGTACGCTAGACTACACACTCATCAACAATTTAGTGGTCAACAAGAG
>NZ_JADEXF010000846.1 GCF_015207245.1 Nostoc cf. edaphicum LEGE 07299 | reverse complement strand
GCTGTGGTGAGTAATTGCCATAATTGTGGAGCAAGGCGATTTTGCAACTCAGTGCTAAGAGGAATTTTGAATTTTGAATTTTGGATTTTGAATTTTTGCTCTCCTCCCTCGTCTTCATCCCTTTCTTGATGTAATTCCCGTAATACATCAGTACGGGTAACAATGCCCAGTAACTGCCCATTTTCCAATACTGGTAAGCGTCCAATATCATAAGTCACCATCACCGACTCAATTTCTGGCAATGTCGTATCTGGTGTAATCGTTTTGAGATTCTTAGTCATATAGCCCTTGACTGGCGCATGACTAAATCCGTGGTGTAAGGCGATATCAATATCCCGCCGCGAAATAATACCTACAAGTTGTCCTTGAGTATCGACTACAGATAAACCAGAGTGTCTATAGCGTAATAAAATGCGCTGGGCTTCGGCAATTGTGGTTTCAGGCAGAATCGTGCGGACAGGAGAAGACATCAAATCCCTAGCAGTGGGGGGATGGGGAATTTGTGCTTTTACCCCGTCAAGGAGTTGTTTTAATATTGCTTGCGAATCAACTCCCCTTAAATTTAGCGATGCGGCTTGCGAGTGACCGCCACCACCCAAGAGTTGGAATAATAGGTTAAGATTCGTTTTGGGAATTTGCGATCGCCCAATTACAGTTAAGCGTGAATCCTCTTCACCTAAAGGATACTCATTAGCCAGCAGTAGGGCATCAATTTCAGTTAATTCTACAAGTTCCGAAGCTAGACTCGACAGCCCCGGCACAAACCCATCTGTTTTCAGAGTTAACCAAGCAACCGTATATCCATGTAGACAGAAATATTCTAAACTTTCCAGAGATTCAGTTAATAGCTGCTGCAATTGCGGAGATAATCCAGGGTCACGGTAAGTAGAAATTACTGATAAACTAGCCCCTTGTTGCATCAACCAAGCCAGAGCTAAAGCATCCCGTGCTGTGGACTGGTCATATGTCAAAGAGCCAGTGTCAACGTGGATACCCAAAGCCATCACAGTTGCTTCGGCAGAACTTAAGGAAATTTCCTGTTGTTGCAATTGCTCAACGATTAAAGTTGTGGTGGCTCCTACTGAGTCAATATGCGATCGCGTGGCGGGTATATCTGATTCTTGTCCTAAGTGATGGTCATAAACTATAATCTCTCTTACAGTAGGTAAATCTAACCACTCAGCAGCTTTACCCAAGCGATCGCGCTGCTGTGTATCCACCACGGTCAGAGAGCGAATTTTTTCTGGATTCACCGAACGGCGTTCAATCAGCGGATATTCATCCCGATGCAATGCTAAAAAATCCCGTACAGGAGGATGAGAGCCGCCAGTTAGCACAATCTTGCTTCCCGATAGTAGGCGCGTCAACCCTACTGCTGCTCCTAATGCGTCAAAATCTGCTGTTGTGTGGCAAAGAATTAAATCCATAGTTTAGAGTCATTAGTCATTAGTCATCAGTCACTTGTAATGAGCTTGTCTTGAGCGCAGCCTCTCGTAGAGAAGGGTGTAGTTGAAGTATTGGTGCTTAGACAAAGGACAAATGACAAAAATGTTGCAATTTCTGCTAGCTTAAAAATAATAAGAAAGTGTCAATGTCGCCCTTTAGGATATTCTATCCTTAGTATTTCGCTGTATTGGGAGAAGCAAAAATGACCATAATATTCCAATTTGCCTTGATAGGTCTAGTAGTGTTGTCTTTTGTCCTCGTTGTAGGCGTTCCGGTTGCTTATGCCACTCCCCAAAACTGGAATGAATCTAAAAAACTGCTCTGGGTTGGCTCTGCTGTCTGGATTGGTTTGGTGTTTTTAGTTGGTTTGTTAAACTTTTTTGTCGTTTAGGCGACGGCTTCGCTCTGGCGCAGGCACATAATATAAAAACTAGAGGGGCAGAAAAGCCAAGGTCAAAGGTTAAGGGAAACAAAAGATTTTTTCTTTTTCCTACTAACTTCATTTTGACCGCGCTTTCCTGCTCCTCTACATTTAAATAAGAAATGTATATTGGCCAGAAGTATAGTTGATAAAGAGGCAGTCATGGCAGTTTTCGAGGGAACTTTTACCCAAACGGAGCCTTTGCGGTTTGCAGTGGTGATTGGTCGATTCAATGACCTCGTTACCGGAAAGCTGCTAGAGGGATGTCAAGATTGTTTAAAACGCCACGGTGTAGACCCTAATCCCCAAGGTAATCAGGTGGACTATGTTTGGGTTCCGGGAAGTTTTGAGGTACCTTTAGTCGCTCGCCAATTAGCACTTTCTCATCGTTATGATGCTGTAATTTGTCTTGGCGCAGTCATTCGAGGACAAACACCCCATTTTGATTACGTATCCTCAGAGGTTTCTAAAGGCATTGCCGCCGCTAGTTTTCAAACTGGAGTGCCAGTAATTTTTGGCATTTTGACAGTAGATACTATGCAGCAAGCTCTAGAACGGGCAGGCATAAAAGGTAATCATGGCTGGGATTACGCCCTGAATGCCTTAGAAATGGCTAGCCTAATGCGGCAACTGCGTTCTAACCTGGCAGAGCCATATTCTCGTAATAGCCAGTCTCTGCCACCTTCTTTTCCAAGTGCCAGCGTTGGCAATTTAACTTTGGAGTCAGAAGAACTCGGCTAGTCTGTCATTAGTCATTTGTCCTTTGTCCTTTGTTATTCACTAATGACCAATGACCAATGACTAATGACGAATGACTAATTGACTAATGACCAATGACCAATGACTAAATTAAGGGGTTGACAATTACAAATAAATCTGAGATATTAATATTTGGGTGATGATCGCGGGTATAGCTCAGTGGTAGAGCGTCACCTTGCCAAGGTGAATGTCGCGCGTTCGAATCGCGTTACCCGCTTCCAACTAAAACCTCTTGAATGTAACAATTCCAAGAGGTTTAGTGTTTTTGGGGTGCGTTAAAGCGTTTGTAGATTAGTTCTACACCCTTGTAAAGCCCTCCAAATGTTTACAGTTCAATAAAAA
>NZ_JADEXF010000845.1 GCF_015207245.1 Nostoc cf. edaphicum LEGE 07299 | reverse complement strand
TCTTGGCTCCACTTACCAAGATAGTCTGAGGATGAGCAGCTACGATAGCTTTTTTCGTAAACGGCGAACGCAAAATTCCCCACAGCAAAGATATCAATACTATCAAAGCATTGAACGGCAAGGCTATTAGTAATAATGTCAGAGTACCGAGAGTCTTGAATAGAGCTACTAGCTTTACCTTAATACCCGTTGATGATGTTGGAGATTGAGGCAGAGATAAAGAAATTGATTGTGCCATAAGTCTTTCCTTTGTGTTTATTGTAGAGACGTTGTATTGCAACGTCTCTACAAACTTCGCTACACCACGCGTCTAATTAAAGTCACACCATCTCGGATGGGTAACAGAACTTGTTCTACACGAGGATCGGCAGCGACAATACGGTTGAACTGAGCGATCGCTTCACCGTTGGCGGTGCGTTGTTCGGGTGGTAGGTAAACTTGTCCCTGCAACAAAGTATTATCCACACAGATTAAACCGTCGGGAGTAAGTAAGTTACTATCCAAAATGATCTGGAAGTACTCTACATACTCTTTTTTATCCGCATCAATGAAGATCAGATCGAATACTTCATTTCTGGCAGCCAGCTTGTGGAGTGTCTCTAGGGCAGGTGCTACTTCCACAATGATTTTGTCGCCGTGGGGGGACTCACTAAAACAAGCTTGAGCAAATTCAGCAACATAAGGATCTACTTCGCAACCGATAAGTTGCCCATCACTTGGTAATGCTTCTGCCATTGCCAAGGCCGAATACCCTGTGAACATTCCTACTTCTAGAATGCGCTTTGCTTTGGTCATGTGAACAAACATTTTCAATGTCTGTCCTTCAAGATGCCCTGAGAGCATCTCCTGCTCAAGTTGACGCACTGTTTCACCATCGCTGAAGCGTTTGCTCCAGTCTTCTTTGCTAGTTTTCTGCGCCAATGTTGTCAATGCGCTCGATTCTGGGGTGGTGTAATCATCCAAGTAGGGATCTAAACCCGCCGCTAATTGAACTCCCTGCCGCAAAGAATCTAATATCTCTACGGGAATGTTGTTCTCTTCTGCTAATTTGAGGGTTTGCTGTAACTGGGCTACTAAAATACTATGTGGCGTTATCGGTCTAGCTGTTTCTCGTCCTAAAACACTCGTCATATTTTCACACCCCTACTAGCTTGGCTTCTTGACTTTCAATGTATGCGTCAACACCTTTTCCGCCACGAGGGTATTTAGCACAAAGACGTTTGTGTTCAGCTAGAGCAGCATCAAGTTCTTCACGAGTCAGATCGTTGGCAAAGAAGCACTCACCAATCGGACAAGGCATAGCTGCACGTAGCTTACCATCTCGTGTCAAGCTTATAGACTGGGTAGCATCCCAGAGCAAATCCCCATCTAGTAGAGGATGATCGAGTGATAAACCGATACGACTCATCAAATCTAGGATGCGATCGCGCTCTCCTGTTGGAATATAGCCCCGTTGTGCTGCAATGGTTGCAGACAAAGCCATATCTATATTGACCGCATGACCATGATATAGAGGTATCTGAGGTGCTAATTCTAGGGTAGGACTCCAAGTGTGACCGTAAGCGATGACGCGATCGAGGTCTAGTTCATGCAAGTTAGGAGTCTCTAACTCCAACATAGTTTTGATTGCCTCGTAGTTGACTTTATGGGCAATCTCTTTAATTTCCGGTGTCGCATTCACGTGTCCAAAGTGGGTGGAAAGAAGTTCTTCGCCATATTTATATAGCAGTTCAAAGACTTCCGAGTTAGACACTACCGCAATTTTCACCAACTCTGCCATCCCATTGCGAACTTGAGCCGTTGGCAAGGTTTTTAAGAATGAGAAATCTAAGATCACTTTCAAAGGTGCATGATATGCTCCCAAGCGATTTTTCAACTTGCGATGATTAACTGCTACCTTAATCGCTACACCTGCATCGATCAAACCAATCAACGTAGTAGGAATGCGGATATAGTTGCTCTTGCGACGGTAAGAAGCGCAAGCAAACCCAGCCACATCAGTAACTAGACCACCACCGACAACTAAGACTGGTTCTTTACGAACTAAGCCGAAGTCCGAAAAAGCGTCAACAATTTTTTCAAAGGTTGCAAGGGTTTTAGCCGGCTCTGTAATGATGATCGGAAATACCGTCAGTTCAATATCATAGTGTCTAAAATATGACCTGATCTGATCGCCATAAAGTTCATGAACATTGGCATCAATTACAGTCAGACAGCGACCAAATTTTGCATAGCTATCAGCAATTTCTCTGTTTTCAATATCAAATGCACCGTTCACATAGACAAGACTAAAATCGATTTTTTCGTAACCTTGCACGTGAAACGCAGATTCAGTAGCTTCAAATGATGCTTGAACTTTATTCATTGTGTTGACCTTATTCCAATTATAAAGATTGTGAGATTTCGGTAATAATTGCGATTTACCCTAATGAATGCCAGCAAAGAACTATACTTTTTATCTTTTCAGATAAAAGACAGGAAAAAATTAGCTTTCAATCAAAAGCTAGCGTCTATTGCTGACTGGCAATGTTTTTAAACAAAACCATTTATTTGAGTAAATTCTGTAGATGGGTTAACCTTTAATTCGGCATAACCTCAAACAAGTCAATTAGCCCCACTAGCAATATATTGGCATAATAATTGCCTGCTTCTTCTGTGGATTATTGACTTTTATTTTGGGAAATTCATCTGAATTTATTCTTAATTCAGATTTATTCCACTATATATAATAATGGCTTTCCAACTGTACGGTTCCGCAAAAATTCTAGCCTAGAAAACTGATTATATCGTTGATCTCCAAGCTTCAATTTTAGATTAGAACCTTGATTAATCGTTAGTTCGCTGTTTATTAGCATTAGTCTCAAACCTTATATTACTAAACTCGCTACATTCTATTTGCTTCAGAATCGCAGTGGACTTTTAGGAAGTTTAACTGAAGTTTATCTGAATTTTTATTAACTCCAATATATTTG
>NZ_JADEXF010000844.1 GCF_015207245.1 Nostoc cf. edaphicum LEGE 07299 | reverse complement strand
CTATTTCTCTCGTTTGTGGATCTGAGCTAGATTTACTGTCACCATAATTACCCCATATAAACCGAAACTGATACGATTCTGGTTGGAGACTATTGAAAAACCAAGATTTGTCAAGAAAGCGAAAAATTTTTGATAAAGAGTTAGGGCTGTTAATAACTTGAAGTTGCAGATGGTTATTTTGCCAAATCAGTCTTAGAACCAAAGTAAGGGGTATGCGTAGTCCCGAATTGATTAAACGAGGATCAAATACTCTAGTCTCACTTCGCTTTAGCCATTGGGCTAAGTTTGATACGAACTGTCTCAACCAAATTCCAAAAGCTGCCTGGGGAGGTATGTTCTTTTGAAGTTCGTCAACAGCTTCATCTAAAGTTATTTGCCCTTGTAATACTTGACCATCTGATGTCAAAAGCTCTGGAATTAAGGTTTGATTGGGGTTGAGATGACAAGGATTTGGCGTGTTATTGATTAGGTAAACCTTAATTTCCACAATTTCTACAGAAATACTGGAATCAAAGCGATTTTCCAAGATAGGTAACACTATAAGATTGGGTTCCCAGATTCTTAAATGGATACCATCTATTTCAAAGAAATTGCTTTCATTTGATTCAAAAGATGTCATATTGCTTACCCTCTAAATTTTTAGTTTTTTACGCGACATCACATTGATTGGCGTATAGCTTAATGACATTATCCCGAAAAAGATCAAAACCACAGCTAAAACTGTCACCAAGAGATTACGTATGTAATACTTCAAGGCTGTTTCGTGAAGATTTTATGGAAACAATGTTTCAACTAGAAACTGAAAATAAATTCTTTATTGCAGGGCTACGGTTGAGCAATCAGAAAGCGTTAAAACAATTCGCAATTACATTTTGTAACGGGGATTTAGACCCCGACACAAAACTTGCAAATTGATAGAAGCAGGGGACTTAACCCCCCCCAAATTTTGTTAAGATAAATGTATCCTATTATCGAGGATGTATAACCCAATATTTACTAGATTGTTAAAATAGCATCTACTGAATTAGAAGACAAAATTTTATGAAGTTAATCTGAAGTAAATGGTAATGAAAAAGTTTAAATAAAAAAATAAATATAAAGCCGAGCATTAAGGATACATTTAGTTTGTTGGTCTTGTTGAAATGTATAAGGTTGTCTGGTTATCTTAGACGGTCTTTATGGAGATAGCCGCGATCGCCTAAAATAAATACTCAGACTAGCTTGTGGAAACGTTTGTAGTGAGCCATTTATCCCTTTCATACAGCCCAGTGTTATTCCCCAGAACTTTCCAACACCCCTAACAAACTCTTCAACATCAAATAAGCAGAAGTTCCTCCTGGATCTGGATGTCCAATACTCCGTTCTCCCAGGTAGCTAGCCCGTCCCTTTTTCGCCTGCATTGGTATAGTTTCCTGCAACCCTTTTTGGGCTGCTACTACAGCCTGTTGCATGGCTTCCAGCGTTCCTTTTCTTTCTTTTACAGCTTGCCCAAAAGTGGCTACAGATGGAGAAAGCACATCCACCATCGTTTTGTCTCCTAGTTGCGCTTTGCCACGTTGCAGCACGCCATCTAAGCCTGCTTGGAGTATTCCTAAAACATCTTGTTCTGTTAATTCTTGCTTACCAACTACTGCTGTACTGGCTCGTAAAAACCAAGTGCCATAAAGAGGGCCACTAGCACCGCCAATAGAAGAAATTAAGGTCATACTCACAGCTTTGAGAATGCTGCTGATGTCCTTGTCCGTAAGAGTTGGTAACTGGGTACTTACCTTTTTGAAGCCGCGATCCATATTGATCCCGTGGTCAGCATCTCCGATCGCAGCATCTAATTCTGTCAAATATGCTTTATTTCGCTCTATCTCGGTTGCATAAGCCTGCAACCATTGTAGTATCTGCGCCTGACTCACCATAATTCGTAATTCGTAATTCGTAATTCGTAATTATTCAATTCCCCAGCGCCAACTTGGTGTTTTGACTGGTGCATCCCATAGGCGGATCATCTCGTCATCTAATTTCAGCAAGGTAATGGAGCAACCTTGCATTTCTAGAGATGTGATGTAAGGGCCTATTAAGTTTCGCACAATTTGCAATTCTTGCTGTTCGCAGATTTGGGCGAGTTTGCGGTAAACAATATACAGTTCAGAAATCGGAGTTCCACCCATACTATTGACGAAAGCTAATAAGCGATCGCCTTTGGCAAATCGGAGATTTGTTAGTTCTACATTTACCCATTCTCCTTTGTCTTCATCCCACTCGCGCAGTGTGCGGCTGTATGCTGCATCTTCAATGAGCGATCGCGTCAAAATTTCGGTAATCTCATCTACTGATTTGATGGCTGTACGCTCTATTCCTGGCTCACCGTGGATACCGATTCCTAATTCGATTTCGCGATCGCTCAATTCAAATGTCGGCGTTCCATTAGCAGGGACTGTACAAGATGTTAAAGCAATTCCCATACTCCGCCCATTCAGATTGACTCGGCGACATAAATTTGCTATTTGTGGCAAATCATACCCAGCCTCAGCCGCCGCACCACAAATTTTTTCTGCCAGTATTGTTGTTCCTACACCCCGCCGTCCTTGGGTGTAGAGACTATCCTTCACTGCTACATCGTCATCAATTAAAATATTTAGCGATCGAATGCCTTCACTACGGGCTAACTCCGTTGCCATTTCAAAGTTCATCACATCGCCACTGTAATTTTTGACGATATAAAGGATACCAGAGCCTCCATTTACTTGTTTGGCTGCTTCTAGCATTTGGTCAGGAGTCGGTGAAGTGAAAACCTCACCAGGACAAGCTGCATCAAGCATTCCTCTGCCCACGAAGCCAGCGTGCATTGGTTCGTGTCCACTGCCACCACCTGAAATAATTGCTACTTTACCCGGAATAGGTGCATTGGCTCGATAGACAAAAGTGGGATCATAGTTCAGTTTAATTAAATCGGAATGAGCCGCCGCCATACCTTCTAGAC
>NZ_JADEXF010000843.1 GCF_015207245.1 Nostoc cf. edaphicum LEGE 07299 | reverse complement strand
GGTAAGTATGGTTAAATTTGACGTTAATGGCCCTTTGCTAGAAATATTAGGCGATCGCCATCATATACCCGATGATATTCGCTCTCGCCCAGGAACATAATATAGCGGTTCTCGTTTGGGTGCAATACAGTCTGACCTCTCTCCTAAGAGGAGAGAGGCTTTCCGCCGTAGGCGATCGCATGGGTTGACAAAGCCCTCAGTAAATAGGAAATTGATTTGAGCGGGTATGAGGATTTTTGCTCTACCGAACCGATTTATGTTCATAGGTTCTAGCCTATATTAGACAAGATGCCTATCCCACAAGACTTAACTCATGGTTTCTATGTCGTATAGCTGGCATAGGGTGAGGAGTTTTTGTTTGAGGCGATCGCGCACATTTTCAGGTAATATCACTACACAATCTGGCGCATACTGCATGACTTCGCGGCTAAACCAAAATGTACTAGATACTCGCCTAACAACTCGCCGAACTCGTGGTTTATCTGGTAGCCATTCATTAATTTCATCTTCTGGTTTGGCTTGATAAGCAAAAGCTAAACCAGCAAATAAATGCATTTCTACTTTTATTTCATCTAAATTAGTATGCCACTGGCCGGAAATTGAACTCACAGCAGCGTCCGTAATCCTGTCTAATCGTAAACTCCAGTTGTGAACCAGTTCTGGGATATCAAAGTTTCCTTCTGTTTCTTCGCACCAGCAATCAAGATATTGCCGCTTTTCGTGGGGTATAGGTTTGGCATAGCGAACGGTAAAATTAAACACACGCTCTGCTGCATCTTGATAGGAAAGCTGAAAAGGCTGTTCGCGCAAGATGTAGCGGTCTATCTCTAAGCGCCAAGCTGGAGGCAAATTTTCTAGGAAACGTTCGATTTCGCCCCGCAACGGTAATGATAATTCACTGCGTTCGAGAAGTAAGTTTGCAATGATTTGGGCTTGTTCAATTTGCCCGATGTCTGTCAACGCATTGATACATCTATGTAATGCCCTAAAGCGTGGTTCTTTCCAATCGTTATTGTTACCGATGAGTAACTTACGTTGAGCGATCGCTTTAATTAACTTAGAGATGTTAGGCTCCTCTCCCCACATCATACCGAATTCACGAGCGATCGCTTCTAGCTCGGCTTTATCATGTTCTGATATCGACAGTGTAATAGATTGACCTTTTCGACTCATTCAAAATGTCCGTATACTTTGTACATATTTTCTCTTGTCAACTTCTATTTTGCGTGCCAATATAGTTTTTAACAACCAGTTACGGACACTATTTAAGTAAAGCAAACAACTCGCACCAATGGTGCGAGAAATTAGCTAGAGAGATTTTTTACTCATCCATAAAACTGCAACCAATGGTTGCAGCAAATACTTGGACTGAAAATTATGGTTCAAAATAACCTACTTTCCCGAATTTCTATAGACCCAAATATTTGTTTTGGTAAACCTTGCATTCGTGGACATCGGATTTGGGTTTCTTTAATTCTTGACCTTTTATCCGCAGGAGAAACAATTGATACCATTCTTGAAGCTTATCCGGGCATAGAAAAAGAAGACATACTAGCTTGTATTGACTACAGTGCGGAGATGATAAGGAATGTTTTTGCAGATTCTGACTAATTTAGTGTATGTGTAACTATGCCAGATTATCTCCGATTTTTCAGAATTGAGAGTAATTTATGAAAATAAAACTCCTTTCCACATGGTCAAAATATTCCCAAACTTCAGTTTCTAATATTCAACTTGTTACCCATCAACAAGAAGTTTGGGATGCCATAAAAAATTATCAAGTTGTTTTTGATACTGCTCTAACTGGTGACGGTAAAACTTTAGCTGCTCTTCTTCCAGCATTTTATGAACGTGAATTAGGACTAGGACAAAGTTTATTTAACTATCCTACAAATGAACTTATTCGCGATCAAGCCAAACAAATAGGAAAATGGAAAAATGAATTTAATATTGATTTACAAATAGGAGAACTCACAGGAGCTAAATTAGCTTCATATATAAGCGCAGAAGGCTTTAACAAGCTGGAAACATTCAGAAAGTTTGCTAATGATAATAAGATAGTCGCAACCAACCCTGACATTTTTACTTTAATTCATCGTTTATACTATGATCGCAGAGGAGGTAACAAGGCTCGTTTAGCTGAAACTTGGTTTAATAAATACCGCTATATAGTCTTTGATGAATTTCACATTTTTAATGCACCGCAAATTGCTAATGTTCTGGATGGAATTGCATTTAATAGGGCAAGTTTAGGAGAGCGTTTTGCTGCAAAATTTCTTTTTCTTTCTGCTACCCCAGATAATGCTTTATTGAGAGTGCTTGATAAAGCAGGAATTACTCCAAAAATTATTAAGGGTGAATATGAGCATAATTTAAAAAGAAGTGATACTCATCGGAGAATTTTATATGAAGTGGATTTAAATTTAGTTACTTCTGAGCAAAGCAATGGGGGAATTGAAAATTGGGTTTTTGAAAATTTAGAATACATCAAGCAATTCTTTTCTCAATATCCTAAATCTAAAGGACTTATCATTGCTAACAGTGTATTTGCCGCCAAGCGAATAGTCAGAACTGTAGAGAATGCTAATTTGGGCATAAGCATAGGAGAAAATACAGGTCTCACTGGTGCAAAAATTAGAGAAGATGCAATGAATAAACAATTGATTATTGCAACTTCCACAGTTGATGTAGGTGTTGACTTTGCCATAAATTTTTTAATTTACGAATCTTTAGATGCTGGTACATTTATTCAGCGTTTAGGCCGACTAGGAAGACATGATGGATTTACCACTTACCAAGCAATAGCTTTAGTTCCAGATTGGGTAAAAGATAAGTTTTCTGAGTTTTATAACAATAAAACTGAAGTAGACAGAGAAAGTTTCTTTCAAACTGTTAGAAATAATGTATATCAAAAGCCTCAAGAATTTCAGCGATATTTAAGCCGTTGGGGTTGTGTTCTCTCAACAATTAGATAT
>NZ_JADEXF010000842.1 GCF_015207245.1 Nostoc cf. edaphicum LEGE 07299 | reverse complement strand
AAGTTAGAGAGTGCTTTATCTTTTCTATAGCTTGATTCAATCCCTTTGTGTGAATCCAACCGACATAACCACCAAAAAGCATTTTATTATTGCTGTCAGCTAAAAAGATATGCTTGACGTTAGCTGGATTAATAAAAATTTTGACTACAGTACCATCTTTAAGGGTAAAAATAGGTGTTGATCTTCTGAAATCTCTGCTGTGAGCTTGAGTCATACCTGGGACATTGACTAATATTTCAACAACTTTTTGAGCGATTTGAGAAATACTGGTAGCTATTTCTGCTTCAGTATTCCATTCTTTCAGCCAATCTATTCCTTTTTGACTTAAGCGAAAATCTTCTTTTACAGCAAGCTTCTTATTCACTAAACTAGACAAATTTTTTAAATACAAAATAACCGTAATAATGTATAAAATAATTTTGGAAAATCTACCTATAATCCTTGCAATTATTTGATTTGACATATTAACTATTGCCTGTTGTGACGATAAGATTCCTAGTACTGAACTATAAAAATTCTCTAAATTAGGACTTACGCAAAATTATGAAAAAACGAACCGCAAAGGACGCAAAGGACACGAAGTAATAAGAGTTTAAGAGAGTTTTTGCGTAAGTCCTATAAATGTAAAAAATCAGTTAAAAGGGCGGTTAGAAACCGCGTCTACACAGACAAAACCCACCTCCGTGGGTTAACAACCCTTGATTTTGTATTAGTCCACGGAGGTGGACTTTGTTTGTATAGCCGCGAATTCCATTCGCCCTGGCTCTAAGTTGACACGTATGAGCATTGCTGTCTGTGCCCCTATGACAGATGTGATTCAAATACATCAAAACTGCTGTAATATCCGCATAGCATACTAGTCCTTGTCAATAATAGGACTGACATTACCAAGTTGGGTCGCTAAACAAATTAATCGTCAATTCTTCGCGTGGCGGTACTGCGCTGATACAAGCGCGAACAATCTCTCCATCTTCTAATTCGACGGTGCAAGCGTGACAAGAACCCATAAGACAACCGGTGGGAATAAATACCCCAGCCCGGTCTGCTACATCTAAGAGGGGTTCTCCCACTTCGGCATCTACTGTGACATCATCTGGTAAAAAACGGACACGAACAATCATCAATATTACGTATTTAATAGAGTTGTCATTTGTCAGTTGTCCTTTGTCCTTTGCAAATGACCAATGACTAATGACTAATGACATTTCAAGGAATTTTAGCTTAAGACAAAAACAGACTTAAGTCTAAATGGCTTTCAACTTCAATGGCTAAAGAGTCCAAAATCTGCTCTCGCTGTTCCCGATAGTTAGCAACACCTGTGGGCAAAGATTTTAAACCCCGCTGTTGACGGAGGCGATTTAACCAAGCGCGTCGCCAAGGACCGTTGTCAAAAAGCCCGTGGAGGTAACTTCCCCACACCGATTGACAGCTATCCACTAACCCTAAATTAATATCGTCAAATAGGGCATGGTAGGATTGGGGATCTATGCCTTGCTGTTCGATGCGCGATCGCCCTTGGTGGATTTCAAAGCCATTGACTGGCAAGCCTTGTTGGGGATAATTTGAGCTAACTTGGCGCTGGCGGGCGATTTTTTGTCCTGTAATGACAGTTCTGATTGGTAAAAGATTTAACCCTTGAAATCTGCCAGCTTGTCCCTCTATCCCTTCTGGGTCGGCGATGATTTGACCTAGCATTTGATAGCCACCGCAGATACCTAAAACCGTTCCCCCAGAAGCAGCGTAGTTTTGGATAGCTTCTGCCATACCGCTTTTTTGCAGTAGTAGCAAGTCAGCAATTGTGGTCTTTGTACCTGGGATAATCACGGCATCAGGATGTCCCAAATCTTGCTTAGGACTTAAGTATTTAATTGAAACTGTACTTTCTGATTCCAGTGGGTCAAAGTCGGTGAAATTGGCAATTCTTGGTAAGCGGATGACGGCAATGTTAAGGTCAGTGTGGGCTTTATTCGTGGACGATTGACGTTCTAGCAGGTCAAGAGAATCCTCTGCTGGAAACATTTCTTGCAAGTAGGGTATAACACCGATCACGGGGATACCTGTACGTTCTTCTAACCATTTTATCCCCGGATCTAAGAGCGATCGCTGCCCTCGAAACTTATTAATTACTATACCTTTAATTAAGGCGCGTTCATCTGGTTCCAATAACTCTAGGGTTCCAACGACATGAGCAAAAGCACCACCCCGGTCAATATCAACTACTAACATGGTTGGTGCATTTAAATGTTTTGCTACCCGCATATTAGTTAAGTCGCGGTGCTTGAGGTTAATTTCCGCTGGACTACCAGCACCTTCACAAACCAGCATGTCAAATTCTGTTCCTAAATGCTGTAGCGATTCTTCAATTGTCCGCCACCCCAGTTCAAAATATTGCTCGTAGTAATCCGAGGCACTGACTTTACCTACAGACCTACCTTTAATAATTACTTGAGAAGTCATATCCCCTTGGGGTTTGAGTAAAATTGGGTTCATTTCTACCCAAGGCACGACTCCCGCAGCCCAAGCTTGCACTGCTTGAGCATAGCCAATTTCTCCACCACTGGCGGTGACATAAGCATTTAAAGCCATATTTTGACCTTTAAAGGGAGCCACTCGCCAACCACGCCGCGACAGAATGCGACAAATAGCTGTAGTTAAAAGTGATTTCCCTGCATGGGATGTTGTCCCCACTACCATAATTGATTTCATAGTTGCTATCACTTAGTTTTTCAAGATACAGAGTTAATTTTTGGGAGCAGAGGAGCAGGGGAGCAGGGGAGCAGGGGAGCAGAGGAGAAAGTTGCAGTAAGTTTTTCCCCTCTGCCTCTTTGCACCTCTGGCTTTTGTACCCAATGCCCAATGCCCAATGCCCCTCAAGAGTGCTGAGTCATGAGTGCTGAGTGCTGAGTTGGGAATCTCGCTTCTTTACTCAGGACTGGGAACTCGGAACTCGGAACTGTTTTGCCCAATGCCCAATGC
>NZ_JADEXF010000841.1 GCF_015207245.1 Nostoc cf. edaphicum LEGE 07299 | reverse complement strand
ACCCCACTCAACACCAGCATTAAAGTTATTGCCCTGTAACCAACGCAAACCCAAACCAACAGAAGCTAGAGTGTTAGTATTAATATTATTTTCATCTATACTCGACGAATTATTCCAAGCAGTGCCAACGTCAACAAACGGGGTAACTTGCATAACTCCATCCCATTGTGGTATGCGCACAATTGGTAGCCGTAACTCAACAGAAGCAAGAGCGCCATTATTTGCTAACAGCAAATCTTGACGATAGCCCCGTATACTACTTATACCACCTAGACCAAATTGTTCTGAAGCCAAAAGCGTTGTAGAAGCTAGTTGTACATCGCCACGAATTAACAACAAAGTATCAGGAGCTAACAGACGTACCCATTGTGCCTGTCCTCGCCAAGCGAAAAAGCGGCTGTCAGGTTCGGTATTGTTGATTGTGGCATTAAATGCACCAGTTCCCAGACTAAATTGAGAACGAGCCGCAATTACTTCTTGGCTATTACGAAAAGTCCATTCTTGAAAAAATCGTAACGCAGAAACACTCGTGTTTCCTTCTGCATCAGCCCCCGGTGAAAGTAGAGAAAGGGGAGCATCCTCTTGTTCTAGCACAGAGGAGGAAATATCAGTCTCTCTGCGAGAAGCCGTGACTCCTAGAGCGAATTCTTGGTTAGGAGTTTGCACTAGCGGCTGGCGGAATGTGAGTTCGTAATATTGGGAAGCTGATTCAATCTCTAGTTTATTAAAAGGACGTTCAATAATATCGGCTGATGTATTGCCATAGCTGAAGGTGAGAGTGCCATTGTGGGGATTGAGAGGCAAGCTGTAGCTGGCATCTAGGGTATTACTACCGTCAGTATTACTGTATGCTAACGAGATACTATCTCCAAATCCTAGTAAGTTGGCTTCGTTAACTTGCAGTTGCCGTCGGAAGCTACCAACACTAGGGGAACGACCATTGTCAAATACTGTTTCTACATTAAATGTATCCGCCTCTGTTACTTTGATAGCCAACAAATTAGAGCCAGGACGTGAGCCAGTAGATAATTCAGCAGACAAGTTTTGAATTAAAGGATTGAGTTGCAATAATTGCAGGGATTCTAGTAGGCGTTTTTGATTTAAAGGAGTGGATGCCCCTAAAGCTATACGGCTACGGATATAATTTGGGTTGAGTCGCCTAGTTCCAGTTATCTGGATATCCTCTAATTTACCTTCAATTACTTGAATTTGAACAACGCCATCAGTAAGAGTTTGTTCAGTAATATAAGCTCCAGAAGTAACGTACCCCTCTTGAATATAAAGTTCAGTAATTTTAGAACGAATTTCTAATAAGTCTGTAAATGTAATTGGTCGATTTGTAAAACACTCGGTTTTCTGCCTCAACCTGTATGTCAGGTTTTTTTGACTGCATTCTAGTATTTGATTAAATTTTTCTTGGCTGAATACTGTACTGCCAATAACTTCAAATTGTTTAACGGTAAAGGTTTGTGATGTTTCAGGGAGTGGTTCATCTGGTATGGGAACTAGTTGATTAGGTTGGAATAGTTCGGATGGAGGAGGCAGTTGCGATGGTGGAGAGGGTGTTGATGGTGTTCTGGGCGAAGGTGGTTGGACATCCTGCGGTGGTGGGAGTTGGGGGAGCGAGGGAGAATTGTTTTGGAGTAATTGTACGCGATTGACTGTCTGCGCCTTACTGGGTGTAGTTGCTAGGCTACTGAGTAATATAAGCAAGCAGGATGCTGCAAAAATTGGAGTAATTTTAGCTACCATGACATTGAATTGGGTTATGTCTGGAAGTATGAGGAGTAGCGTTAGATGAATTAGCAGTGAGGACTATTTGTCCTTTGGCGTTTAGCACTGCACCTGTGGCTTCAACAATGCGTTTGGGAGTGGAGGTTGTTGATTTATTAGTAACAAGTGGTATGAAACGGTTGTTATTGCTGGGTTTCAAAGACACCCAATCTATTTGGGTTGCATCAGGAGTGAGAATGTCTTTGGGGTTGGCTGGTAAACCGCCGCGTCCAGTTATCACAAATCGGTTTTGGGCATAACCAGGACTGTAACAACCTTGGGCTACCTGGGTGTCAACTGGTACTGTTGGCAACTCAACCAAGCCACTGTTGGGGTCAATACCAGGTGTGTTGAGTTCTACAGTGCCTTGTGTACCAAATCTTGAACTAGCAGTAATGTCGCTTAAGAGAGTTTCACTTTCACGAAACTGAATACCATAAATGCCATTCGCTTTGATATTTACCCTGCCACCTGTACCTGTGTAAGCATCAGCAGTGATGTCGCTGTTTTCGTTGGGGACAGCGACAATGAAGCCGGATGAGGCATCAATATTAATGTTGCCACCATTACCACCAGTTTCTGCTCTGCCTGCGGTGGTGGAAATTTGGGCGCCACGACGCAGAAGCAGTAAATCAGTTTGTAAGTTGATGTCGCCACCATTACCCGATGCAGATTGGGCGTTGAGTCTACCACCGTTGTCTAAGGTAACTCTAGGTGAGATGACGATAATATCTCCAGCAGTACCCGTCGAACTTTGGGAGTTAACAAACAAGCCACTGTTAAAGTTAGAACTCTTGCCAGAAATGGTGAAAAAATCAGCAGCATTAACTTTAATGGTGCCTGCATTCGCTTGTCCACGGGTTTCGGCAGTAAGTCGAGCGCCATCACGTAACCAGAAGGAACCAGAATTGATAGTAATGTTGCCCCCATTGCCAACTGTCCCAGTTTCCACCAAGGTGCGAATCCCACTGGCAAAATCCTCTTTCACACCAGCAATATCAACAATACCTGTAACATTCACATTCACATTCCCCGCATTCCCCTCTCCACGGGTTTCGGCAGTAAGTCGAGCGCCATCACGTAACCAGAAGGAACCAGAATCGATAGTAATGTTGCCCGCATCCCCCTCTCCACGGGTTTCAGCAGTAAGTCGAGCGCCATCACTTAGAGAGAATGAACCAGAATCGATAGTAATGTTGCCCCC
>NZ_JADEXF010000840.1 GCF_015207245.1 Nostoc cf. edaphicum LEGE 07299 | reverse complement strand
CTTTAATAATCTTTCTGCCACTTGTTCTGTCTGAATATTATCCATCATATTCAGAGTAAAAAACACTTTCGGAAAATCTTGAGGTAAGACAGACATTTGCAAAAATGTTTGTTCTGATTCTGCAAATGGAGAGAGGGCTGACACTACGAATACTACTGCGTCAGCTTGTAAAAGATAAGTGTGAACTTGACGATCAAAACGCTTAAAAACATCCCCAGTTCCAGGAGTATCCACAAGACGTACCCCTCGCAACCATTCAACGGGAGTCTCAATTTTCAAATGGCTAGCTGTCTGAGGAAGAGTTTCTAAAATTGAACTAAGTTGCTCTGATTTTAGTTCTTCTGCTTCTATCTGAATTTTCCCACCATCACTCAAACAAACATGAATTTTTGATTCTGAACCATACTGGATGTGATTAATTGTCACTGTTTCTGTTGTCACATCTGTTGTAACAACAGATTGCCCTAATAAAGCGTTAATTAATGTTGATTTACCTCGTTTGAAGTCACCTATAACAACGAGAACAAAGTCTGCTTCCAAACGAGTTAGAATCTGGGAAATTTGACTCTGTATCTGTTTGAGCAGCCTTTTACCTATAGTATTTTGAACTTTTTCTAGGCGCAATCCTTCGGAAAAATCATTGATTATTTCTAGAAACTCTTGGCGCAAATAGCTGAAGTCATAGCTGATATATTTAGCTGGTGATTCCATAAAAAACCTTAATATCCTTTAGGTAGTACACGAATAACCTGTTCACACAAATTATCAGTTTCTTCTTTGCTGCGTGCATCTTGTAAAAATGACTCTAATCGCCAGGAATGGAAAACATCACACTCAGCAAACAGATGAAGTGCGGCAGTCCGTTTGGAAATCAGCGGATGAGTGCTGAAAAGTTCTATCAGTTGCAGGGGAGTAGATTGAACTTTACTATACTGTTTACGGAATTCCTCAATGTTGATGTCCCGCAAGGAATCGCCGCCACCAGTTATCAATTTAACAAGAGCACTTTCCGCTGTGTTGACATCACCACAGCAAATCAATCCGGCGCGATCGCAAGTAATTTCTGCACATCGACTCCAGCGTTTAAAAAAAATCGTCAGTCCGCCTTGAATAATTGGTTCCAGCATTCCGTGAGTTGGAACTACCTGTAAAACTCCTTGTGCTAATTGGTTTGTCATAATTTCACAAACAGTGTTATAAACACCATGCAAATTATGAATATGACCGCATTCATGACCAATAACAAACTTAAGTTCTTCAGGTGTAAAAGATTCGACAATATCACTTGAAAGAACAATAATTGGTGCAACATCATCAGTGGCGATGGTGTACGCATTAGAAGTAGAATCTCGGTAAATAAAAATCTGGGGAACACCAATACCCAATCTATGAGCACAATCTTCACCAAGGGCGTGGATTTTAGGATACTGCTGTGGGCCAACAGCAATACTTTCCATGAGATGTAGTTGCTGGACAACAGGAACCGCCCAACCAACTAAGGTTTGCACCATTGCTCTAACTGGCCCCATAGCCATCAATTGCTGGCGTAGTTTTTGATCTAGAGAAAAGGCATAGTCGGGAATTCCACCTACTAAGTGAGCAGATATTTGGCGATCGCGTATTTCCAAATAATGACCAAAATTGAGGTCAACAGCCGCAGTCGGATTGGGAACTGATGGATTTTCCATAATTCATATCTAAACTGTAAAATTCATTGTATGGACTGTGAGGTACGATTAAATCTCAAACCTCACAGCCTTGCAAATTTTTAAACACTCATGATTTCGACAAGTTCTTGAGAGCGTCTTTGGGCGCTACCAAGAATTCTCTCTGTTTCTGCACGAATTTCATCAAGTTCTTTACGTTCTGCTTCGGTTTGAGTCTCATTCTGCTGCCGTTTCCGGTTAAGTTCATAAAGAGTATTCTGAGTATTATCTAGTAAAGCTTCTACCTCTTGACGTAGTGTTTGTTTGAGATGCTCAAAACTTGTAGAAATGTGATCCTCAACTTTATGATTAATCGGATTTGATTTCAGTTGCTTTTCAATTTCCTTGATAATAGCTTCCTTGTAATTTTCCTTAAAGGTTTCCAATTGCTCACCACCAAACACTAATTTGGTGAGCCAACCTCCTGTGAAAACGGACACAACACTAATAGCAATAAGAGCAGGCCAGGTAATTGGGAATCCGATTAACCCCGCTAATACTCCAGCACCAATTGCAGTACCAACACTACCAGCTGCACCAACTGCTGCACCTTTAACACCAGCCGTCCGAAAACCTGACCAGATACCACCAAATCCGGTGAATACAGCTAAAGCAGCAGCAATCGCTTCTCCACCTGCATTTCTTTTGCGATTAGAATTAGCTTCAACATCAATAAATTGCATTTCAATGCGATTTAAGACTGTAACTACAGAGTTAGCAAAATATTTTAATCGGTCTACTTCTTCTACCAACCCCCGTTGAATCTCTATCTGAATTTTATCTGCCAACTTTTGCCCTGCATTTTGCAAGCTAGTAGAAACTTTGCGACCCAGTTTTTCAGCCAAAGCTTTCTTGTTATTCAAGTCCTTGGAAGTTATTGTTGTTGAATCAATGACTTGCAGGGCTGTTTGCTTCAAATCATCTTCTAGCTTATTGAGTAAAGGTCTGACATTATATCTGACATTTTCAGCCGCTTTATCAATGAGCTGCATTTCGTCTTTTTTTCGGCTTCGCAAGTCTGCAATTTCTGCAATAGAGGTTTCGTAGGTTTTCTCAAAATCTTCTAACTTCATTTTGAGAGCACTTTCTTGAATGTTAATTGTTGATAAAATTTCTCCAGATGTTGCGATCGCTCTATTTAAAGGTACTTGCAACTCAATTGCTCCTCGCTCTCTAACCAGAAATTGCTCTAAAGCCTTTTCAAATTCAACAAAACGGCTTTCAGCAAGCAATTCATCATCTTTGCTATGCTTCGCTTCCAAAGCTTGGTAAG
>NZ_JADEXF010000839.1 GCF_015207245.1 Nostoc cf. edaphicum LEGE 07299 | reverse complement strand
CGCATTCCCCAACTGCTAGAATTAGTGGGTTTATCCCAAGCTGATGCTCGTAAAAAGCTCCTGCGCCGCTATTCTAAAGGAATGTTACAGCGTGTTGGTATGGCACAGGCACTAATTAACGAGCCAGATTTAGTTTTTCTGGATGAACCGATGTCTGGTCTTGATCCTGTTGGGCGCTACCAAATGCGGGAAATTATTCTGGCGCTAAAAGCTGCTGGAAAGACGATTTTTTTCAACAGCCACGTTCTTAGTGAAGTAGAACAGATTTGCGATCGCATTGCCATCCTCGCTCAAGGTGAACTAATTTGCTCTGGTTCCCTTAATGAACTCTTAGGCGTAAACAACACATATCAAGTAAAAGGTCAAGGTGGTGACTGGGAAATTCTCAAAAAATGGATACCCACTCTCATATTTGAGCCTGATGGTTCCTGGCACGGTACACTACAAGATGGTTACTATGATTTTCTTGCCAGTCTTCGTCTTATGGAAGGTAAAATTATCGCCATTAACTTGTCACGTCAATCCCTAGAAGAATTTTTTATTCAACAGATCCAAAGAAAAAACAACCCCTTGAATTAGTCTTGTTCCCAAATAGTAAATTGCCGATTGGCTTGAAGAACAAAACCCAAAATTCTGCCTTTTTGAGTTCTCTTTGCCAACGCAATCCACAAAAAATAAAATTCCGACATCTTTTCAAGATTATTTGTATTTATTTAATAAACTTGTTCCTAATTTTAGTAGTCCCTTACTACTCATTGCAGATTTTAAATGTCATCAAATTAACTTTGACAAGAAAAATTTATTCGTGACTACTTGATTGTTAGCCAACAGGCAGTTTCTTATAGAAACTGGGTTTAATTGCGTAAATCCTAAATTTTTTGATATTGCTCTATTCAAGCAACATTAACTTTAAGCTAACTTCACTAAAAATTTAACTTCAATAAACAAATTTCCTCCGGAAAATCACACTTTTCTAGGAAAATAAGAGTGTCGGGGAACATGAATACTTAGGTATAGTCAAAATAAAAATGTTTAGACAGTACTTTATTGATCGTAGTTTCAGAGTCTCAGGTAAATATGCTTAACAAAAGTTTGTCTAAAATCCTAATTCAGCCAGCTGTAGGTATGGCTTTGTTAACTGCTGTCAATGCCGCTGTGTCATCTGCCAGTCTAGCTCAGGGACAACCATTACCACCAACAACACAACCACCAATCACACAAACACAATTAGATACTAATTATTCATTGGGAGGCGGCGATCTCATCCGTGTAAATGTATTTGAAGTACCTGAATATACAGGTGAATACCAAATTCCCCCAGGTGGAGCAATCAACCTACCTTTAATTGGCAGTGTGTCGGTACTAGGGCTAACAACTGAACAAGCTTCTGACGAAATAGCTAGAAGATATGCTCGCTTCCTCAAACGCCCTTTAATCTCAGTCAATCTCTTGTCTCCTCGTCCTATAAATATTTTTGTTGCTGGAGAAGTGACACGTCCTGGAGCTTACACTCTAAACTTGAGCGGAGGCGCCGGGAACAATCCAGGTGTACAATACCCCACTGTATTAGCCGCATTAACAACAGCGCAGGGGGTGACTTTAGCTGCGGATGTGACTCAAGTTGAATTACGGCGTAGAATAGGACGTTCTTCAGAGCAAGCTGTCACCCTCAATTTGAAAGAACTCATTCAAACAGGTAAGTTATCGCAGGATATTACCTTGCGGGATGGAGACACTATAGTTGTGCCAACAGCAACCAACTTCAACGTGGCAGAATCTCGCAATATATTTGCATCCAACTTTGCCGCCAGTCAAACCACACCCCGCACAGTAACAATTATTGGTGAAGTTAACCGTCCTGGTTCGTATCTTGTCACCCCAGCCAACACAGATGCACAAGGGGGCGCAACCCCTAACAGTGGTACTACCACTCCCAATGGTTTACCAAATGTGACACGGGTAATTCAATTAGCTGGCGGAATTACAGCACAAGCTGATGTGCGTAATCTCAAGCTACGTCGACCTACAAGAACTGGCTCAGAACAATCTATAGATATTAATCTTTGGCAACTCTTACAGAGTGGTGATGCCAATCAAGACATCATTGTGCAAGACGGAGATACGATTGTTATTCCGACGGCAACTGAAATTAACCCCGCAGAAGCGACTCAATTAGCTACCACTACTTTATCTCCTACACGGATTCAGGTTGGTGTAGTTGGCGAAGTTAAAAAACCAGGTCTAACAGACGTTCAACCAAATAGCTCTTTAAATCAAGCTATACTCGCTGCTGGCGGATTTAATGATGCCAGAGCTAGTAGTAAGGCTGTTGATTTGATTCGCCTCAACCCTAATGGTTCTGTCACTAAACGTATAGTAAAAGTGGATTTCTCCGCTGGGATTAATGAGCAAACTAATCCCATACTCCGCAATAATGACGTTGTAGTAGTCAACCGATCTGGTTCAGCTAAGACTGGCGATACCGTCAATACCATAACTGGACCTCTAGGTGTTATCTTTAATCTTTTGAACTTATTCGGACTTTAGTTTAAGAGATAGATGCAAATTGGGGACGTTAGCTAACCCTCTTCGTCCCTAAAATTGCACTATCCTTTAATCAAAAGCAAGTTACACATGGCGGATGCTCCACAAGGCATCGCCTCTTCCAATGTTCTAAGCTATCTGACCACTTTTATATATCCGTGATTATAATAATTTTAAGTAATATTACTCATAGAGAAATACTGGAAACTTTAAAACTCTTACTGTAACTTCATAATGTGCATTGATAGGCTTTTGAAATCTTTATTGTAGGTATTCGGATTTCTTATGATAATGAGAATATTTTAGAAATTAGATTCCATCAATACTAGTCTATAACTTGTTTTTAGTCATTTAGTGATTCTTATTATCATAAGAATTATTTAAGTAAATTAACTAATTGATGACAGATATACTATTTTAACCACAGATACCGCGTATAC
>NZ_JADEXF010000838.1 GCF_015207245.1 Nostoc cf. edaphicum LEGE 07299 | reverse complement strand
GTATAAGGGGTTCGCAGTTGTCCGGTCGATAGAAAATCAGGATTGAGTGTGACAATGATAGATCCAATTTCCGGTGTTTCTCCCCGCATACACATATCGATCAAATTCGTGAATACATCCGATGTATTCCACTCATTTGTTGTTGGCTGGGAACGGGCAACCCGCACATATCCCTCAAAGTTGACAGTGAACTCACCAATATTTGGCACTAAAAAGCTGTCGGTAGAGGTGATACCTAAGTTGTCGATTCCAGGTGCAGGAGGAGTATATGGTTCAACTTTTTGTGGAGGATACAAATACTCCAATTTGCTGAGATCAATTTCTGGCCCCCACGCTATTTTTTTGCTTTGACGATCATTCAAAATTTCAGTGCTAGTCATAATGTGTCTCCTGTAAAGAAAGTCGTGTGAATTAGCTGGCGCGTGGTATTCAAAATGGGTGCTTTTAAAAATGATTAGACTGAATGGATGGTAGGTTTACCTGGACAACACGACAACCCCGATTCATCAGGAATACCATCCATATCACTATCCAATTCACCTGAAACCGTAGAATAAACATTGCGCGAATTGAGGTCAATGTAACCATCTTCATCCCAATCGTTCAGCTTGCCTTTGAACGTGCCAGAGATAAACACATTGGTGAGTGGACCTGTTACAGGATCGTGTAATGTTGAGAGAATGCCATTCCCCGGTCGGAGAATGTCTTCTAAAGATTTACCCGCTAACTCTTGCACATTGGTGTAACCCCAACCCTGGAAGCGTCCTCGCACATAGCGAATCGCATCTGCACCCCGAATCTTGAAGCGGTTGTCTAAATACCAGCAGCCTTGCCGTGCAAATCCAATTAGGGCATCCCGCACACCCTGTGACGGATCATCTGCCCGACCAGACAGGTAAAAAGGACGCTGCACTTGCGACTCGAAATAGAAATTACCGCGATCAGGACGGGTTCTTTCTGTAAAGCCTCGGAACAGGTAGTTATCAATGTGCAAACTGCCATCTGCATGTAGTCCGGAAATAGCCTTAGCGATAACTAACTGCCGTTCACGGGTTTCCACATTGGGACAAGCATGAGCCTGTCCGTAGACCCGTGCCAGTCCTTGTGGTGCAAGCGACAACTTACCCCATAGTTGGTTTGTTTCATCCAGGCGAATGTACAGATCGCAGTGAATCAACAGGAAAATCGTTTCATCAAAGGTTCTTCCAGGCGTGTAGCGACAGTTGCGATTGTCGAAGGCTGGATCGCCGCTTTGGAGTTCTGAGACAAACAATTTCGCCCATTCGGCAATTTCTGGATCGGCGTCTTTGCTAAACTTCTGTAAGCCTTGAATTGCTTGAATCCCACCTAGTTTTTCAATTGCCCACAGTGCATCCCAGCGAACCTCACGATTGGCATCATGCTCAACCACTTGGCAGAGTAATTCAATCGCATCAGCTTCATTGCGATCAACATACTCATACAATGCCTGTTCACGCATTGCAGGATCGGGATGGCTGAGTGCCTGTCGCTGCAATTCCTCACTGGTACGGGAGTCAAGCCGCATGGAAACGCGATCGAGGGCATACCCAAAATCACTTGCCCAAGCTGCCGGATCGCCAACGATGTAGCGGGGTTCTGTATAACTGAGCGTTGATTGGTATGCAAGTTCAAGAACTTTCCGCTGCTCAGGAGTATGGAGTACAACCGGAAGCTCATTTAGGCCATTTCCAGGTTGATTCTCTTGTGTTGCTGGAGATTCTCCATTCCTTTGCAGATTTGATTTATTACAAAGGTCAATTGCCATTGGTTGTTTTCCTCCTAATAAATTGAGGTATGCGTCCTAACTTCCGCTCTCATCATGAAGCTGCTTGCTTTGAAGTAGTGAAGTCGATTTGAGCAATGGGCTATTCTTGACTTGGGAATCGATTGAGCATGAAAACAGTTGGCAGTATCCAATCCCATCATTGGTTTTCACACTTATGATATTACTAACGGGTAGAGTGGCTGCTTCTTTGAAATTGCTTAAGTTAAGTGGGCAGGAAAATTCCTAAATGCGTAACGAAAAGTTAACCAGAGCAATTGTCAAAATGAGCAATTTCGGAGAAGTATGAATTCTCTAGTAGAGTACATCATGAGTTGATACCAATCATCCATGCTGGTTTTTCAGCACCCCAAAGAATAAAAATAGGCATTTTATCTTCAGACCAATTCCGAATATGTCTGTACTAAATCCAATTCTATTCTACTTAAGCACCGTACAAATTAACCATAATGTGTATTATTCTCTTCGGTTGTTTCAGGCGCTTCGCATCACGCTGATTTACTCGCTTTCTTTGCGTAGGCATAGCCCGTCTTAGACATCGCTGGGTGCTAAATATTGAACCCCCTTAATTGTCCCGCAATTCCCCTCACCGCCAAACTTCGTGGTGGCGGGAGTACCCTTGCGGAAATCTAGATGGCTAAAATACCCAAATCACGTGTAGTACTTATGTACGATGCGGAAGTCCTGTTCTAAGCGAGTTGAAATACTAGGCGAATGGTGACACATTACTGTCTAAACCAACGTGGTATGAGTCATTAGTGCCAAAATTGAGAACTAAGGCTTAGAAAGTTATTTGCATTTTGATTACTCTCTAAGGCAAGCAAGTTATGTCTCTACGTTCTCTGCGTTTTATAATCCTCAATAAAACTCTAACTCCAAATCCAAAAAAACATCGCTTACTTAAGGCCTCAACTGAGATTGATCATTCATCTTCTGAAAACGAACCAAAATCATTTTCCTCTTTCTCAGTTCAAGAGAAGAGAACAAACAGAAATAATTATTCCATAGTTCAGGCAAAAATTCCCATTTTTGAAGTTTTAGTCTTGTTAATGTTTATTACTTCACTTATTTCTGGCAGCTGGTATTTTTACTCAGAAATGAGAACATTTTTATTATCTGATTTTGTTAAAGTTTTTCGTACTCTTAAATAAGTTTTATACATAAGTTAATACTGCATAAATC
>NZ_JADEXF010000837.1 GCF_015207245.1 Nostoc cf. edaphicum LEGE 07299 | reverse complement strand
TAATTAGGATTGTTCTTAGTACCTAAGTTCCGCGAGTAAGTCCCCGTATCGTCTGTATCAATGCGAGTAGTGCTTTGATTGAAATTGGGATTATTTCTGGGAAGTTGGATAGTACCCGATAATGTACCAGTACTTTGAATTGTGATTTGAGCAGAAGCACTTGTTCCACCTAAACCGATAAAAACTGCGGCTAAACTGCTGCTGCTAACAAGAACACAACCCAATTGAACTGATGAATTTAATTTCATGAAAAATTTGCTCCTTTAATCACATACAAAAAAAATACGCGTATGTTTACGCATGACTTTTCCTTGCTCCTGATGGATCGTGAAAGCATCTAATACTGAACTAGTCAGTAGTTAAATAGCGTATTTTATTACCTTTACATCAGTACAAAATTAAAACCGGAAACTTGCTCTTAATGTCCCAACGATTAATGCATCGTTAGCGGCATTGTGATCGGGATTGAAAATAACGAATAAGCCTGGAGTCAAGTCGATATTGTCGCTGAGTTGGGCGCGGTAAAAAACTTCTACGTGAATTGATGTGTCACTACGTCCACCTGCTGTCCCCCCATCAGAAAAGTTGGGAAAATTGAAGCCGTCGGGTAAAGTACTGGAAGTAATTTTGGGCGGTTGTCCAACAAGAACGCCCCCTAAATTCCCAGGACGCAACAAATTAGGAAAAGCCGCGAATACCATCCAGTTGGTAGTTTCTACACTTCCAGAAAGGTTAGACGGCTTGGAAGAAGTAAAGCCACCCCAACCGCCCAAATGCAAGTTAGGGTTAATTCGCCAAGCAACGGTAGCGCCAATGGCGTGGGTATCGAAAGCTGTCGGATCTGCAAAAGGTGAAATCAGTTGAGAATCACCAATACCACCTCCCAGTAAGCCATCTGGGGAGTGGGAATAGAGATAATGTACGCCGACATCGATGTTATTTGTGGGTGCTAAACTTAACTGAGCGCCAGCAGTATATCTACCACCAAATAGTCCGCCCTGCTTGGTATCGCCAGCAAAATTGGGTATTTCGGCACTATAAACGCCTTGCAAACTGATGCGATCGCTAATCTGCCAGTCAAAGCCTATACCACCACTGCCGTTACCAATACTTAAAATCGGGTTCCGCTGACCAAATAGAGAAATTGCACCATCGCTAGAACCTTCTAAAGGGCTAATACCGCGAAAGGTGTTAATCGGGTTGACTCCGGCCGTACCTACGACAATTCCCAAGTTATCCGAGGTGAGAAATCGATAAGATAAGTCACTAATAACTAGATTGTTGTCTGTATTTGACTCGAAACCCAACCGCCCCATATTGGTAGATAACAACGATGCATTAGAACCCAAATTACCCGCAGACAGCCCTGTTAGCAGCAAATCTCGCCCTGTAAATGAAGTTGCTAAGGTTAGTTGGGCGCTACTTGTGAAAGTCAGATTGGTTTTTCCCTGGCGTTCAGGTACTCCATCTCTCGGAAACAAATCCACGTCGGGGCTATTGGTTCCCTGCACGCTAAAAATGGCTTGACCAAATAATCTAGTAGTTGTGGAAAACCGATTTCCTTGTAATTCACTAGTCTGCTTTTCCACAGCTTCGACGCGCTGCTGTAATTGCTGCAACTCTGCTTTGAATTCGCCTTGCAATCTTTGCAGCAAGATTAAATCTTCATTATTAACAGTATTAATTTTATTGTTAGCGTAGGCGTAGCCCACCGCAGGCATCGCATCGTTAATCTTCTCCAAACAAGCATTTAAACCAGCCGCAAATTCATAACGGCTGATACTGCGATTCCCCAGATAAGTCCCATCAGTGTATCCTGCAATGCAGCCATAGCGTTCTACTAAAGACTGCAAAGCACCAAAAGACCAGTCGGAGGGTTGCACATCTTGGAGGTGCGATACTGAGGTGACTTGAGACATTGTGTTGTCTGAGTCTGAGGGATGAAGAGATTGGGAAAATTCTTCTGTGCTTTCCTGGTTTTGTACAACTTCTATTACAGGTTGAGTATCTTTTAATTCGGGTAAGTTAGGGGAACTGATAAATTGAATTTTGTCTCTACTTTTTCTAAGTATATTCTCGTACTTATTTTTTATCGCTGACGAGGTGGTTATATCTGGTTGCACGAATTCAGGCGGTGTAATTTCAGCAGGTGAGACAACTTGAGATAAATTATCCTGTGTTGACTGCTGCACCGGGTTTTCTGGCAGAATTACGGGCTTTTCTGGTAAATTGACCGCAGATATTGGCACTGTTGTCAGCACACTCGCTATCAGTAGACTCATATCACTCCTGGTATTTCATTTGACTTGCACCAATACTTCTTTTGACAGATAAAGTTGGTGTATATCAGGAAATTTTTTGAAAAAAAAGTGATAAAAGTTACTGCTTATCCGAGAGGCATCACCGTGTCAGTGGGAAAATGAAAGAGCAGAGAAGAAGTTGCAGTAAGTTTTTCCCCTCTGCCCTTCTGCCCCTCTGCCTCTCTGCCCCAAATAGATTATTCTGGCTCGCTACAATACTTATTCATCTGATTGACTAATGTATCTGACTGTTTGCCAAGAGTTGTAGCTGTTGTCAGTGCTGAATCAATTTCGGCTCTAGCCTTTTGGATTTTTTCTCTTCCAGATTCTGAGGCTTGTGCTGTCTTGGTTGCACCAAGCGCCTTACCTGCCTTAGCGATCGCTTGACTAAGATTTTGAAAAATCTTCACAAAACCGCTTTGAAATTCTTTCAGCTTCGGATCTTTTAGCTTCAGTTCTGCAATGGATTTAGTCACAAAGTCTAAATCTTTAGATAGCTGTATGCTAGTTATCACTTGCGTTCCTTTACTTTTATCAATAAGAGAAGTTCCAGCATTCACAACTCGAATCAGTCGTTGGCACTGGGAAACTTTATTGTCACTGCAACTAGCAACTAACAAAGCAATACTTAGGCTCACAGGAGCAAGAACAGTATATTTACGTAAAACAGACATTAACACCCCAACAG
>NZ_JADEXF010000836.1 GCF_015207245.1 Nostoc cf. edaphicum LEGE 07299 | reverse complement strand
CACAGATTATTTAAATCGGTAGAGGAACTGAGAAATTTATTAGAAAAACTCTTGAATCAAGAAGAATTAATTATTAAATGGCAGCGAAAGGTCAAGAATAAGGGTAACACTGTTATTGCAAGTTAAACGTGGAACAGCTTACCACCGGTAAAAGTCATGGCAGCAATGATTCCTTCTAAGGACATAGCCCCAATCATCGTTACATTTTTTCCCCGCCCGTCAGGACGATCACCATAAGCGCGACTACCTTGGGGCGAACGAGCGAAGCGTCTAGTCATGGCAATATTAACTCCGGCTTCATCAATAAATATTAAGTCTGCTAAATTTATTTCTCCAATAGTTGTCCAATACTCTGCTCTGAGCTTTTGCACTCGTTCTATATATTTTTCGCTTGCGTGCAATGTTTTTTTTTACGCGTCAAATTTAGCTTTTGGGTGATTCTGCCCATTGTGGAGCGACTTATTTTTAGCTGAGTTTGCAATTCTAATTGTTCGCACAATTCCACCAAAGTAGCATCATTATCTGACTCTACTAATAACTCTACCAATGCCAATTGCTCATTATTGAGCTTCGGTTTTTGACCACCACCATGAGGCAAAGCCTCAACTGTTCCACTGTTACGGTATCGTCTGAGTAAACTTTGAACAAAACTCAAGCTGACGCTAAATCTTTTTGCCAGGTGTCGTTGAGAGCCTTCTTGATTGTTATGTGCATTGATTACTTTCTGGCGCAGATCACAGGAGTAAGGTTTCATTCGACAAGTACTTAGACGTTAATATACTCCATCATCCCATACTGTATTGCACTCAAGCAGGAACCGCTATATAACCAGAGTTTGGGCAGGCAATAAAATAATTTATAAAAATATGGCAATTTTTGTAGGTTGTGATACGCTATCTGCTTGAGAAGTGTGGAGGAGCCGAAAATGACTAAGCTGCGGGTGGGGTTACTGTTTGGCGGTCGTTCGGGAGAACATGAAGTTTCGATCAAATCAGCACGGGCGATCGCTAATGCCTTGAGTGCAGGGGAAAATGCTAGTAAGTACGAAATATTGCCTTTTTACATCCAAAAAGATGGCCGCTGGCTGGCAGGAGAAGCACCCGAAAAGGTTTTAGCAACCGGCAGTCCGCTACTGGAATCGGCAGAATCAACTTCTGAGGGAAATCTGACATCCAACCCTCAAGCCCAAACCCTGAGCAATTGGCAATCTCCCTCTCAAGTTTCCCAAGTAGATGTTTGGTTTCCCATCCTCCACGGCCCCAACGGTGAAGATGGAACAATTCAAGGATTACTAACTTTAATGCAAGTCCCCTTTGTCGGTTCTGGGGTGTTAGGTTCGGCAATGGGGATGGATAAAATTGCCATGAAAATGGCCTTTGAGCAAGCAGGACTAGCACAGGTAAAATATAAGGCGGTAACTAGAACGCAGGTTTGGTCTAATCCTTGCGTATTTCCGAAACTGTGTGATGAAATTGAAGCAGCATTAGGATATCCTGCTTTTGTCAAGCCAGCTAATTTGGGTTCATCAGTAGGTATTGCGAAAGTGCGATCGCGCCCAGAATTAGAAGCCGCTTTAGATAGTGCTGCCAGTTACGACCGAAGGCTAGTTGTAGAAGCTGGTGTCGTCGCTAGAGAAGTTGAGTGTGCCGTTTTAGGTAACGATCAACCCCAAGCCTCTGTCATTGGAGAGATTACTTATGACAGCGATTTTTATGATTACGAAACTAAATATACTGAGGGTCGGGCATATTTACTGATCCCCGCACAACTTCCAGAGGCGATCGCTCGTCAAATTCAGGACATGGCTTTGCAAGCTTTTGCCGCTGTTGACGCTGCTGGGTTAGCAAGGGTAGATTTTTTCTATGTGGAAGCAACACAAGAAGTATTTATTAACGAAATCAATACGTTACCAGGCTTTACTGCGACGAGTATGTATCCTCAACTCTGGGCACATAGTGGAGTCTCCTTTCCAGAATTAGTCGATCGGTTAATTCAACTTGCTCTGGAAAGGCATTCTCCTAGCTGACAGAATAAATAAGCAAACTGATTTCCGATTATTACGGTAAAAAGTCACAATAAATACAGAACTTTGGCAAAATTTAGCCAGATTTTGTAGCTTATGTTTTACAAAAAAGCTACTAAAATCTGAACTTTGTTACGGATACCTAATGCTTGACTCCTCCAGTACAATTTATTGACTAGAGGGGTACAAATCTGAAAGTAATCATGGAAAAAAGTCAGAGTGTACAGCGCGAGCGAACCCAATTAAAAAGGGCTACTCCAGAGCTGACAAACAGGAAATCGAGACTCAGAAACAGCTCGAATGTTCTGATATATCTGGTTGCACATCATCCTTGGCTATTGTTAACCGGGTGTTTAGCCATGTTTCTGGGAGGTGGTGCCTTTGCCTTATATAGCTTAGGTAATGCTGGCCCCGTGCCACAAGAAGAACCAGAAAAAATCCCAGTTATAGTTGAAGAACCAATCAGTCCGCCCTCTGAGAATAGCAATCCTACACCTTTATGGATGATTGCTGCGATCGTTCTCAGCTGTGGTGGTGGTTCCTTGCTGATTTTCCGAATGCTTAACCGCACCAAGCAACCGCAAAAAGTTCAAAAACAGGTTAATCGCCATCAGGTACGCTTGACACAGAAGCATCACCAAAAATTGGAACCAAATCTTCCCAAGAGTCAGCCAATTTTTGTGCCACAGCCACAACTAATGCCCCTGATGCAGATGCAACCTAAAACAAAGCATCTGGTAACTGTTCTTCCAGCAGAACACAAGCACCACCTGGATACGCGCACAGAACCTTTAGCAGACTTGATGGATCTTCGTAAAAATAGCTCATTGTCTGCCATTTTACGCCAGTATTAATACTACGGTAAAGTAAAATCCCGTTAAATTAACACTTTTTGCCAATTAGCTTGGCTTAGATTCCCGACTTTTTTTAAGAAGTCGGGAATCTTGTTATATACGAATAATTTATTT
>NZ_JADEXF010000835.1 GCF_015207245.1 Nostoc cf. edaphicum LEGE 07299 | reverse complement strand
TTTCCATTGTTTTGCACCTGATTTATTAGGGTTTGGTGAATCAGAAAATCCTAATATCCACCATTCGATAGATTTACAAGTTGAGTGTTTAGCTGAATTTTTGCAAGCTGTGAAGCTAGAAAAAGTATATTTAGTGGGGCATTCTCTTGGGGGTTGGATTGCTGCTAGCTATGCTTTAAAGTATCCAGAGAAAGTTGAGGGTGTGGTACTGCTAGCACCAGAGGGTGTAGATATAGCAGGACAAGAAGAGTATTGCCAGAAGATGCGGCGATTATTGAATTATCCGCCACTAATAGTTAAATTTCTGCGATCGCTCAGTCCTTTGACTAAAATCCTGGGTTGGCATGAAAAAATTGCGCAAGACTTGCAGTTGCGTCAATCGCTATTGCCGTATCCTATAGGTTGCCAGCTACTTTTCAAACGGCGACAAGTAGAAATTGAGGCGGAATTACTGCAAAAGCAGCTTTATATGATAGATATCCCAGTTTTTATTTTACAAGGTGGGCAAGATACACCAGATGCTTTAGCCAGAAGCCGTGTTTATGCTCAACTGATGCCAAAAGTCGAGTTGAAAATGATTGCCCATGCCGGAAATGATTTACCAGAATCTTGTGCGGAGGTTGTGGCGAGCGAAATTCAGGAGTTTATTAAAGGCATTTTAAAAACCATAATTTCAACGAATTAAACTAGCTCATTCAGGGTTTGTTGCCAATCCATAACACATATTCCTTCCCTTTGAAACCGCGATATGTGTTTCAAGTTTGTTGTCACAACTATGACCCTATTAATATTTCGCGCATTCCCCAAAAAATTAAATTTGGTTCCACAATTAAACGTTCTGCAATTTCAGGATATAAAACTTGCAAATAGTTAATCAATAAAGTGCGATCGCCCCCTTTAATCGCAATTTTCCCATCAGCAAATAAATCACACCATGCTTCAATAAAATCTTTAATTCCAGCTAATACTGTGTAAATTACTCCGCTTTGAATTGCTTCTTTAGTATTGAGAGCAAAACGTGGTGGTAGAGATGGAAAACTTTGCATTTCCACTAATGGTAATTGTCCTGTTTGTTGATCGAGAGTTGCAAATTGCAAACCTAATCCCGGCAAAATTGCACCTCCAACTAAAGACTCATTAGCATCCGCAGCTGTAAAAGTCAGCGCTGTCCCAGCATCAATTACCAACATCGGAAAACCCCAAGTTTTCGCCGCACCCCACAAAGCTAAAGCGCGGTCAATTCCTAGTGTGGGATACACGCCTTTTAGTGGTATTTGCTCTAAAGTAATAACACGAGTATTTGGGTAAGTTTGCCAAATAGCAGTTTGGCTGGGAACTACCGAGGTGAGGAGGACAGGACAGGGTGGCAGAGAGACAAAAGCGCAAAGGGGTGGAGTATTTGTGAGAAAATTACCTTGTTGATGGGGTGGAGAAATTGCCAGCAATAAATCATGTAGGGTTTGACATTCAGCTAGATGTTGTATGACAGACTCAGGAAAATAGTCGGTATCCCAAGCTGAGTAAAGTGTCTCGCCAATAAACAATGCCCAATGCAGCCGCGAATTACCAATTTCCAAGGCTAGCCAAATTTCCTCTCTGTGCCTCTGTGGTTTCACACTTTTAACTTTTTTAAGTCAACTATAGGTTTTTTAATAAAAATTAACATTAAAGCCGTGTAACAATAAAAGAAGAGGAACAAATACTCATTGTGTCAAGGAGGGAGTTATGGTAGCACTCACCGAAAAAACTGAAAAACGGCTCACCATACAGACTGTAGAGATTGCTCAAGAGACGACGGCTATTCGCTCTTTGGATTGGGATCGCGATCGCTTCGATATTGAGTTTGGTCTGCAAAACGGCACTACTTATAACTCGTTTCTCATTCGCGGGGGGCAGACTGCCTTAGTTGATACCTCCCATGAAAAGTTTCGTCAACTATACTTTGATACGCTCACCGGATTAATCAACCCAACAGAGATTGATTATTTAATTATCAGCCACACGGAGCCAGACCACAGCGGTTTAGTTAAAGATTTGCTGCTTATGGCTCCAGAAATAACCGTTGTTGGTTCTAAAGTGGCGATTCAGTTTCTTGAGGATTTGGTACATCAGCCATTTAAGCGGCGGATTGTGAAAAATGGCGATCGCTTAGATTTGGGCAATGGGCATGAATTTGAATTCGTGATTGCTCCAAATTTACATTGGCCCGATACCATTTTCAGCTTTGACCATAAAACCAAAACTCTCTACACCTGCGATGCCTTTGGGTTGCACTATTGCTCAGATAGCACCTTTGATGAAGACCTAGCAGCGATCGAAGAAGACTTTCATTACTACTACGATTGCTTGATGGGGCCAAATGCCCGCTCGGTTTTGTCTGCCCTGAAGCGGATGGCGGAACTGAAAACCATCAGTATGATTGCCACAGGGCACGGGCCATTATTATCTCACAATGTTGAGGAATTAGTTGGACGTTACCGCACTTGGAGCCAAAGCCAAGCCAAGCCAGAAACGGCAGTTGGAATATTTTACGTTTCCGAATACGGATATAGCGATCGCCTCGCCCAAGCAATTGCCAACGGTATCGGTAAAACCGGTGTCGCCGTGGAAATTGTCGATTTGGGATCGGAAGTCGATTTACAAGAACTGCGGGAACTAGTTAGCCGTTGTGCTGGACTAATCGTTGGATTACCTCCGGCTTCTAGCGCTGCGAGCATCCAAGCAGCACTTAGCACAATTTTAGGATCTGCCAAAGAAAAGCAAGCTATCGGTGTGTTTGAAAGTGGTGGTGGCGATGATGAGCCAATAGATCCTTTGGTGAGTAAATTCCGCAATTTGGGTTTGACAACAGTTTTTCCACCGATTCGGATTAAACAAACGCCTACGGAAAATATCTACAAACTGTGTGAAGAAGCGGGTACAGACTTAGCTCAATGGGTAACACGCGATCGCAGCATCAAAGCCATGAAATCTCTTGGTGCTGACTTAGAT
>NZ_JADEXF010000834.1 GCF_015207245.1 Nostoc cf. edaphicum LEGE 07299 | reverse complement strand
CCCGTGAATGTCGTCCTTTGTCCTTAGTCATTAGTCATTTGTATTTACAAAGAACAAGGGACAAATGACTAATGACAGTCTCCACCAGATAATGTGCAACTTGAATGCACACCAGCTTATTAAGTCAAACATCGCTCCCAGTTTCCAGTTATCATGCCTTTGGAGTGGTATTCGCATCGTTTTTTTCATTAATGAGAAAATATTCATGAGATATAAACTCTTGGGCAAAAGCGGGTTAAGAGTCTCTGAACTCTCCTTGGGAACCATGACCTTTGGTGAAGATTGGGGTTGGGGCGCATCTGTTGACGAAAGTCGGAAAATTTTTGATAGCTATGCAGAAGCAGGGGGAAATTTCATTGACACCGCCAACGGTTATACCGATGGTAGCAGTGAAAAAATTGTCGGCGAGTTGATTGCTAAAGAACGGGAACGCTTTGTAGTTGCGACAAAATATTCCTTTCCCTTGCGGATGAATGACAAAAAGGGCGACCCTAACGCCAGTGGAAACCATCGCAAGAATTTAGTTCAATCTTTGGAAGGTAGCCTGAAACGGCTGAATACCGATTACATTGATTTATTTTGGTTGCACGCTTGGGATTTCACAACACCAATTGAAGAAGTCTTGCGATCGCTTGATGATGTAGTCCGTCAAGGTAAAGTACTTTACATCGGCATTTCTGACACCCCCGCTTGGATCGTTTCCCAAGCAAATACCATTGCCCAATACCAAGGATGGACGCAATTTGTCGCCCTGCAAATTGAATATAGTTTAATTCAACGAACACCAGAACGTGACTTGCTACCGATGGCTAAAGCTTTGGATTTAGCAGTAACACCGTGGTCGCCTTTGGGTGGTGGTGTGCTTACAGGTAAGTATAATCAGCCTCCTCAAGACAGTAGCGAACAAGGAAGATTAGTAAATCCAGCGTTTGGAACTATTTCAGAACGGAATTTAGCGATCGCTCAAGTTGTCAGTGAAATTGCAACCCAAATTGGACACACACCTTCACAAGTAGCATTAGCTTGGTTACACGCTCAAAATGGTGTGATTATTCCGATAATTGGGGCACGTAAATTAACGCAGTTTCAAGATAACTTAGCTTCTTTAAATATCACCTTCTCGCCAGAACATTTGCAACGTTTAAATGAAGTGAGTAAAATTGAATTGGGTTTTCCCCATGACTTTTTGCACAATGATGTAATGCGCGATCGCCTTTTCGGTGGTACATTTAATACCATAGAAAACCATCGGATTTAACTAATAGTAATAAACAGTAACATATTCAGGCGTTAATTCAATCCATCGTCAGAGAGTTTCGCCAAATCTTGCAATTCTGTAGAGTTGAATTTAAAAGGCATTAACAACGTAAAATCATGAGCGACAACAGCATTACATCACGTTTGTACCCTACCCGCATTGACATTCCCGCTGAAGCGCGAGTGCAAATCGTGGTACTTCTCAACCAAACCTTAGCAGCTACTTCAGACCTAAAAACCCAAGCAAAGCAAGCGCACTGGAATGTTAAAGGTACTGACTTTTACCAGTTACACTTATTATTTGATGAACTTGCTGGGGAATTGGAAGGATACATTGATATGGTCGCTGAACGCGTTACAGCTTTAGGCGGATACGCTTTTGGAACAGCCCGCGCCGCAGCTAGTAATTCAATTTTACCAGAATATCCCTTAGATATTTTGGATGGTAAAGACCATGTGACAGCCTTGGCAGATCGTTATGCACTCTACGCTAAACATCTCCGGGAAGCAATCGATAAAACTGATGAATTAGGCGACCTCGATACCGCCGATCTTTACACCGAAATTTCCCGCACCATTGACAAACGACTCTGGTTCTTAGAAGCTCATCTGCAAGTAGCAGAAATTAAGGCAGAGAATGGCAAAGCGGCTACTACTAAAACTCAAAAGATACCTGCTGGTGTAAAGTAAGCACTTTTGAGAGACACTTAATTTACTAATAGGGTGCATTAGACTAAAGTTTAATGCACCCTATTGGCGTGATACAGCTAAAACGTTGCAAAAAAATTTATAGGTTCTGTTGAGGAACGAAAGCCAACACTGCGATCGATGTTGGGTTGAGCAACGCGAAACTCAACCTACATTTAATGGACTATTTTATCCTTGCCACGCCACTAGCAGCTAATCTTATTGTGCAAAACTTGAAATTGCAGTAATTTAGTTTTCAAAAAGTGTATTTTATTCACTTAAAAATATCTATCAACTTTCACAGTATCTTTTTGGTAAGTACGCCACTTTTAAGTGCGTACTTTTCATTTTATGTGTATATACTTTACTATTTAAATAGTTACAAATTAGGTCTAATCAATCAGAAGTCTAAGTTTTGAATTCTAAAATCTTCTAAAAACAATTAACAACGAGGTAAATTTATGTCTCAAAATACAATTACCCACTTAATTCACGATCGCAATGCCCGTGGTCACGCAAAAATGGGCTGGCTCGATAGTTATCACACATTTTCCTTCGGTAGTTTTTACGATCCCAGCCGCATGGGATTTCGCTCTCTGCGGGTAATTAACGACGATCGCATCGCCCCTGGTGCTGGATTCCCTACCCACAGCCATCGTGATATGGAAATCCTCACTTATGTCTTAGAGGGTGCTGTAGAGCATAAAGACAGCTTGGGTACTGGTTCGGTAATTCGCCCTGGTGATGCCCAAATTATGAGCGCTGGAACTGGAATCAGCCACAGCGAATTTAATCCTTCACCAACTGAACCACTACACTTACTGCAAATCTGGATTCTTCCCGATCGAGAAGGCATAACGCCAAGATACGAACAAAAATCTTTTCCTCTGGAAGAAAAGCGCGGCAAATTACGCTTAATTGCTGCTAAAGATGGGCGCGATGGTGCTGTAACAATTCACCAAGATGTTGATTTATACACATCTGTTTTAGAGTCAGGTGATGTTGTTAATTATCAAGTTAAATCTGGTCGTTATGCCTGGTTACAAAT
>NZ_JADEXF010000833.1 GCF_015207245.1 Nostoc cf. edaphicum LEGE 07299 | reverse complement strand
CATGATAACATTTCTATTGCTATTGTTAGGCTTGAAATTAGTGTTAATATTTAGACTTACCAATGCTGGAAGAATTACACCACCAATAATAGTTGTTATCCGTAAAAAATAATGGCGATCGCGCGATAAATTAGCCTTACTTTCCATCCAGAGTACTTGTTCTAACCAGCGCGATCGCAAAAAATGTTTTTGCACATCACCTAAGTTAATACCTGCAAATAATTTGTTAAAATCTTCTTTTAAAAATTCGTGATAACTATCTTTTTTTGCCATTTTTACTCCTAATTAGAAAGTAACCCCTTAATTACTTTGCCTAAATTATCAATTCCTTTCTCTATGTCAATTAAGTTGATGTATTGTAATGTACCAGATTTAGCTAGCTTTTTGGCTCGTTCATCAGTAGCCTTTCCATGCAAAGCATCTACAAGTATATCTGCGGTTCTACCACTACCAGCAATCACAAGAACTAACCTTCCACTATCAACGCTAGAAAACGCATCCTTAAAGGTAATTTCACCACCGTTCAAGAGTAGTGTCACCGAAGGTGCATCATTGGCCAGCATAGTCGCAACGCAAGATATCCAAGGAGACTCGTCGCCCCAATCATTACCAGGAACTAGCACGAAATGAGTATGGTTTGGCTCTAAGGGTATTAAATCAGCAGCAGTTTCCGAATGATTAGGTAAAGCAACCTTACTTTCGGGTGTCACACCAACCAAAGCAAACTTAGCACCTATCTGGGTACGAGCCGCACCCATCATTCGCATAATTCCTACATCCGTACCTCCATCCACGACATAAGCCCCTAAAGTTTCGGCAATGGGGGCTAAAACTTCCACAAACAACCGTTGAATTCGGAGACAGTCAGCTTTACTGATGTTACTTGCGCCCCCCACTACTACTAAAACAGGACGCGAACCGCCAAGCCCTATTTCCTCAAGAGCATTTGGCAATTCTGCTTGTTGCTCAACTTGAGTAGCTAATGCTGTTTGCCCATTATCAAAGGTAAGTTTTAAACAATTTTTCATTTTTTAAAAATACTGACTGCTTAGGTTTCCCAGCGTAGTGCTTCGCAGTCATTTTCGGCAAGTGTTGTATTCCGTTCTCACCTGAAGGATAAAGAATTTTATGATGCTTTTGTAGGGGTTAATCGTTGATTGATGTACTACCAGATTTCCTCTTATATGTAAATAACGATGCTTGCTGTGGTAACAGAGCTTTGTCGTTTGCGTAGTGTCTCGTAGGCAAGTGCAGACTACACTTACACTCAAGTTTTTTACGATTATTTTGCTTACTGGAAAATTTGTGATGCACAAATTAATAGCTTCTTGTTTGTTAGCATCATAAATTATGATTTTGCACTTTATTTATGGACAAGATCGCCAGTTTTTAAGTTAATCTGAATGATTAGATTTTAACTATAAGTCCCGGCTCTATCACTTGTTAACGTAACAGGTTCTGACGCTATATCCTCTATCTTATTAAACTCTCCAGCCCGCCAGCTATCTGTTGTATCTTTGATAAAGCTGGCAATAGGGATCGCAATTAACAAACCCAGTACTCCTCCCAACTTTGCGCCCAGCAATAAAGAAATCACCACCCACACAGGATTTAAGCCAGTCAAATTGCTAAGAATTCGAGGTGCAATAATATTAGAATTTATTTGATCGATCGCAACAGCTACACCTAAGACTTCCACCCCTAACCAAAAATTTTGCAGTGCTACCAACAAACTTACTATGGCGATACCGACTCCTGTACCAAAGGGGAAGAGTGAAAATAAGCCAATACCAATGCCAAAAAGTAAAGCTAAGGGAACTTGCAGCGCCAAAAACACCAGGGTAATTGTCACCCCTAACACAGCTCCCAATGTTGCTTGACCGATGAAGTAATTGTGGAAATCCTCTCGCAGTAATTCCCGTAATCTTGACCCAATATTAGGGGGAAACCACTGAAAAACTCCGTCCCAAAGACGTTCACCATTTAATATTAAGTAGATAGTCAGCACTACCGCTAGCAGCACATTGAGGACAATACCAATGGTATCGACAGCAAAACCAAGAATTCTACCAGTAAAGGACTGAAGTTGGTTAGATAATCGTTCCAGAACTTGGGTAAATAAACCGCTTAAATTAATCGGAAGTTGCTGTTGACTTAACGCCCAATCTTGAAAAGCTTGCAGCTGCACAGTACCAGAATCAATCCAACTGGGCAAAATATTAGCCAGTTCAACGAGCTGTTGAATAATCAAGGGAACTAAGGTGATGCCTAAAGCTACTAAAACCACCAGAGTTAAAAGCAACACTCCCCCGATCGCTAAGTTGGGTTTCACCCCTTGTTCCTGGAGAAACTGGATTGGATAGTTCAAGACAAAAGCTAGCAGGATGGCGGCGGCAATAATGCTAACTAAGGGTTGAAAATACTGTATAACCTGGAGCAATAGCCAGCCGTTGAGAATGGCAATGGGAAATGCCAATCCTATAGTTAACCATCGCGGCAGTTTGTTTGCTGATTGCATTAGTGATGACCTCATAAGAGTTCGTTCTAACTTTATTTTGGCTTCTTAGGATGTGGGGAGTGGGGGATGAGAAAGTAGGGAAAGAAGAATTAATAATCAATACCCAATGACAAATGACAAATGACTAAATCCCCAAATTATGTTGGATTTTTCTCAATAAAATCCAACATAATTTTTTGATGCATTGCCCCTAAAGGTCGCACTTCGCCAGCATTTTGTGAATAACAGTTACCTTGGCGAATATCTTCTGGCGTAAATAACGCCATATCCCAGCCCTCATTCAGAACTAGTTGGTTTAATTCCACTAAGAGTGGTGCATGAAAGACATGACGGACAACTCTTTCGTTGGGATAACAGCCAAATTCAAGAAAGGGTGGTAGATCGTAGCCGATTTCTTCTAAAATTTCTCGTTTTACTGCTGCATTCGGCGTTTCACCAGGTTCGATGTGACCACCAAACAGCGCCCAGTAACCAGG
>NZ_JADEXF010000832.1 GCF_015207245.1 Nostoc cf. edaphicum LEGE 07299 | reverse complement strand
CATCGTTAACTAGGCGGGTTAGGCGATCGGTTTCATGGTTGACTGTTTGCAGAAACTCTTGGCGTTCTTGTAAAGCTAAGTCTTCGCCGTAGTCGTGCAGGGTTTCAATATAAGTTTTAATGTTGAATAGAGGCGTTCGCAGTTCGTGAGAAACGTTGCTGATAAATTGACTTTTTGCGTCGTTTAGTTCAACTTCACGGGTTATATCTTGAATAGTAATCGCAATACCTTTGATGCTTTCTCTTTGCAGGTTGAGTACTGTAGTCAAGAGAATACGGATCGTCCGTGGGGTGGGTTGGTTAATGAAAATTCGGAATTCGGCGCTTTCGCATTCGCCTGCTGCCATTTCGTACAAGGGACGGGTGATTTCGATTTGTACTGATGCTGGCAAGTGATGCAAGACATTGCAACCTACTACATTAGCGGCTTCCCAGCCAAAAATTCGCTCTGCTGTGGGGTTGACTAAAATCACCTGCATGTTGTTATCAATCAACACGGCACCATCTGCGATCGTTGAAACTAGGGTTTCTAACTTGGCTTTTTCTGCGGTCAGTTCCTCAATATTCTGTTCTTCATAACGCTCTAATCGCTCTCCCATTTCATTAAAGCTTAAAATTAACTCCCCCAGTTCGCCCCCTAAAGGTAAATCAATGCGCTGCTTGAAATTCCCGGTAGCAATTTGCTTCACCCCCACCAATAATTCTTTAATGGGCTTGGTGATGGTCAAGGCGTTAATCACTCCTGCCAAAATTACCATTACCCAAATGGTGATAAAAACGGCAATGGTGACATCGCGGGTAAAATTGGTGGAAATGACAGCAGTCTGATTGGGGTTAATCCCGATCGCTAATACACCTAAGTATTTTTTATTGACAATCAGGGGAATAAATACATCGGTGACTGTTCCATCTGGGGTCATGTGTTGCCGCACCATCGGCTTTTCCCCATCGCCAGGGTAATCTTCTGGCAGTTGTATCCGCCGTTTAATAGTAAGGGAGTTTTCTACCTCAGCTTCCCAAAAAGGAATGCCAAAAAAGATTTCCCCGTTTTCATCGGCGTAGAGCATATAACGCACGCTAGAGGTGCTGCTATAAAAGCGTTGGGAAAATTGGGCTACCTCAGTGAGATTATTGTCAGCGATTAAGGGGGCAACGTTAGCAGCAAGCAGCAGCCCTAAGTCACGACCAAAGCGCGTGTCATTTATCCGCGCATCCTGCTGAATTGTATTTACAGCCCAGAAGGTCAAACCACTCATCACCAATGAAACTACCATTGTGGCCACAGCCAGCAGTTTAGTCTGGAGGGTGAACTCCGACCACCAACTAGCGATCGCATGTCGAATTGTTTTTAACAGATTTAGCATCTTAAATAAAGTTGTTAGTAGTCTTTGTTATAAAGCCCAACAACTTAAAAATTAACAGTTAATTTGACAAATATGTTAGGGAAATGGGGAATGGGGCATTGGGCATTGGGCATGGTGAATAACTCCAAACTCCTAACTCCTAACTCTATAACCGATATCTCTCCGGTAATATATCCCTGCAAACTGAATATGTTTGATACTAGCGTAGGCTTGGGCGATCGCTTGCTCAAAATTTTCTCCGATTCCCGTCACATTTAATACTCGACCCCCATCTGTCACTACTTCTTGTTGCTGGTTTAATTTTGTACCTGCATGAAATACAGTTGCTCCTGCTGCTTCTGCTTCCTCAATGCCAGTAATCACCTGGCCCTTTTCATATTCTCCTGGATAACCACCGGAAGCGGCAACAACAGTGGCAGATGCTCCCCCTTTCCAAGCAATAGGCGGCAATTCACTTAAACGCTGCTGTACGCAGGCTAGAATTAACTCTTCTAGGGGTGTTTCTAACAGTGGCAAAATCACCTGGGTTTCAGGATCGCCAAAGCGACAGTTAAATTCCAAAACCTTCAAGTCGCCATCGGGTGCAATCATTAACCCAGCATACAGCACGCCTCGGTAATCAATGCCTTTAGCTCTTAAGGTGGCGATCGCTTTTTCTAGTACTTCTGTTTGAATGCGTGCCATTAACTCTGGTGTAGCAATGGGTGCTGGGCTGTATGCTCCCATCCCGCCAGTATTCTCTCCCGTATCGCCGTCACCAATCCGCTTATGATCTTGTGCTGGCAACAAGGGTCTAATTGTTAACCCATCAGTCAATGCTAAAACTGACACCTCTTGCCCAATCAAACATTCTTCAATAACGACAAATTTACCAGCACTGCCAAATTGTCCTTGAAAAATTGCATCAATGGCACTTTCTGCCTGTGTAACTGTTTCAGCTACCGTTACACCCTTACCAGCCGCCAAGCCATCAGCTTTGACAACAATAGGCGCTCCCTGAGATTTGACGTAAGATTTTGCTGCCGTAACCTCAGTAAATACCGCAGCCCGTGCCGTCGGAATCCCTGCTTCTTGCATCAAGGCTTTTGCCCAAGCTTTACTCGCCTCAATTTGCGCTCCGGCTCTGACTGGGCCAAATACCATCAATCCTTTGTCTTGGAGGTAATCTGTGATTCCCTTAGATAGGGGAACTTCTGGCCCAACTATCACCAGAGTTATGCCATGTTCTAGAGCGTATCGGCTCATTCCCTCAAAATCATCTACTGCTAAGGGCAAGTTTTCGCAACGTTCCATAGTTGCTGTGCCCCCATTCCCTGGTACACAGACAACTTGCTCAATTTGCTTAGATTGCAACAGTTTCCATGCCAGAGCGTGTTCGCGTCCCCCATTACCGACAACTAAAACTTTCACTGATTTCCTCGTGCGTTCCTTGCAAAATGAGAATACCTGATTCGACTCTCGCGGATCAATTTTTTCATCAATTCTCACACTTGTGCAAGTTTCTGATGATTTAGTATACCTCTTGTAAAAGTCCCCTAAAATTCCACTCTCAGCCCCTCCCCGCCTGCCTACGGTGTCACACAAGTCGAATTACCCCATTGTTAAGGCTACGGTGTACACACAAGTCTAAAAT
>NZ_JADEXF010000831.1 GCF_015207245.1 Nostoc cf. edaphicum LEGE 07299 | reverse complement strand
TGGGGATTATACCCATAATCAGCTTAGTAATTTTCACGACTGCCTTATCTAGTTACTTATTGCTGACCTCAAGAGGTCGATTTTTGCTCAAATCTTTGGTGACAAAAATAAAGCGGCAAGAGTGGAGATTCAGATATGGCAAGCCTAACTACTTGAGATCGAAATTTTCAAGGACTACAACAATTGCTGCCATTATTCTAGCAGCAGTAATAGCTGGAAATACTGTATCGGCAGAGGTTACGGGGTCGCCTCCAGTTTCGCTCAAGAGCGTATCGGTTCCAGAACCTGACAATCTTGGAGACTTCGTAAGAGACAAAACGGCTGCAATCAAATTAGGAAAGACTCTTTTTTGGGATATGCAGGTTGGGAGTGATGGAAAGACCTCCTGTGCTAGTTGTCATTTCCATGCTGGAGCTGACAATAGATCCAAAAATCAGATTGCTCCTGGGCTTTTGCGGGTCAACGCCGACGGTACAGAGAATCCAGATTCAGTTTTCAATGTCGGCGGACTACCAAACTATCAGCTAAAACCAGAAGATTTTCCCTTCCACAAGCTGTCAAACCCAAACGATCCTAAGACCGTTATATCTGACCGTAACGATATCAGTTCTTCTCAGGGGATCTTCTATACGAAGTTTGTGGATGTCACACCTGGGGATGCAGAAGACAAAGTTACAACCGAGCCAGATTCGGTGTTTAACGTGGGAGGTATCAATGTGCGGCGCGTTGAGCCACGTAACACGCCAACCGTGATTAATTCCGCATTCAACTTCCGCAACTTTTGGGATGGCAGGGCACAAGACATCTTTAATGGGGTGAATCCTTTAGGTTTAAGAGATCCTAACGCCGCTGTCGTCAAGGCTATAAACCCAATTCGTGTAGAATTTGTAAAAGTCAGCCTAAAGAACTCGTCTTTGGCATCTCAAGCTGTTGGGCCGCCACTCAGTTCCTTTGAGTCATCCGCAGATGGTCGCACTTTTGAAGAAATTGGTGATAAGTTCGGGGGGGTTAATCAATTCGGGCGAATTGACATAACACCTCTGAGGATTGATAAGGGTAAAAAGCTCCCCCGAAAACTTGCGAAAAAGTTACTACCTCTGAGACCGCTAGCTAAACAGATTGTGCATCCACAAGACAGCGTTTTAGGTAAAGATAGTAGATCGCCTCAACCTGGAATTAAAGATAAAACCTACACTCAGATGATTCAAGAGGCTTTCAAGCCGGAGTGGTGGAATTCTAATCGACTCATCCAAGTTGACTCTGACGGTAAACGGACTATTATCAAGAGGCCCGATCGCTCTTTGAAGACTAATGAGTACACATTGCTAGAGTACAACTTCTCGCTATTCTTTGGGCTAGCAGTTCAGTTGTACGAGTCTACACTCATTTCCTACGATACGCCCTACGATCGCTACTTGGAAGGAAACACCAGCGCCTTAACCGCGCAGCAGCAACGAGGGAAAGGACTGTTTGAGGGCAAAGCTCTGTGTATTGGTTGTCACAGTGGATTAGAATTAACAGCTGCTTCAGTCAGCAACGTGGCTAAAGTGGGACGAATCAAACGTGCGCCGTTCGGGCCAAAATCCCCTCAAGACACTGGTTTCTTCAATATCGGTGTCAGACTTGCCACAGAAGACCCCAGTTTGGGTGGTTATGACGGTTTGCAGAATAACGGTCAAACTAATCCGCTTTCAGAAGCACGATTGGCTCAGTTGGGTAAATTTAAGGATCTCCTGGGCGAAAATCCCCCAACCCTCAATCCACCGTTGAATTCTAGTGAACCTGTGTTTGCCAACGGAGCTTTCAAAACACCCGGACTTCGCAATGTGGAACTAACTGCTCCCTACTTCCACAATGGAGGTCAGGCGACTCTAGAGCAAGTGATTGATTTTTACAATCGTGGTGGTGATTTTGGACGACTTCCGCCGCTAAATCTTTCACCAGAAGAAAAACAGGAATTGGTCGCCTTTTTAAAAGCGCTGACTGATGACCGAGTTCGGTTTGATAAAGCGCCCTTTGACCATCCACAATTGTTTATCCCTAATGGACATGTGGGTAACACTAATTACGTTGTCAATGACGGCACTGGTAAAGCTACAGATGACACAGTGGAAATTCCTGCTGTTGGTAGGAGTGGTAATAGTGGTACACCAAATTTCCTCAGTTAATCTCATTTCACGACGAAATACCTGAATACAGATAGATATGTAGGGATGTACATTTGTACATCCCTATTTTTACGATTTGGTGCAATTGCGAAGTTCGTAGTGAGGGCTTTAGCCCTCAAGCCAAGGACTAAAGTCCTTACTACAAACTTATTCACCCTACTCAATACTCAATACTCAGTATTGGTTTGTATATTGCTAACTTTGGTATGGTCTAGGTAATTATAGACTCTTCTGGAAACTTCACGAACAAAATCTCCAGCTCTGCGATCGTGGTTTGGTCTTTGCACCAAAACACCTGCTAAATAGCTTTTGCCATTGGGCATTTCAATAATACCCGCATCACCAATAATAAATCTCAATGTACCAGTTTTGTGGGCAATGGTAGCTCCTTTACCAATACCGGCTGGTAGCAAACTATTAGTTTTAACACGGCGCATGATGCCTAAAACTTGATTGCGGCTAGTTGGAGATAGCAAACGATTATTAGAAACTAACGCCGCTAATCTGACCAAATCTTTAGAACTAGTTGTATTTTTGCCAGCGAGGTCTGGAAGTAGATTCTGCATTGCTGTACTTTGCAATCCCCAGCTGCGAAAGCGTTGGCTAACTTTTGCTGCACCACCCAAGCGATCGAGAATCAGATTTGTGGCGGTATTATCGCTAATAGTCATCATCAAGGTAGCAGTTTGGAGGACGCTAAATTTAGTGCCGATGGCTTTGTATTTCATAGTTCCAGCTTCACCAACCCTTAAATCGCGCCGCATCACTAATTTATCGGTGAGCTTAATTCTACCTGCATCTATTTCTTGGAAAAGAGCCAGTAATTTGTG
>NZ_JADEXF010000830.1 GCF_015207245.1 Nostoc cf. edaphicum LEGE 07299 | reverse complement strand
ACCCTCCCCTTATAAAGGGGAGGGAACTGGATCTTCCGATCTCCCCCCTTTACAAGGGGGGATTAAGGGGGGTAATTACGAATTATTTTCAAACCCAAAATGTAACTTTTACTGATTGATTTGGCAATAAACGCGGATCCTCTCCACGAGATATAGCTGCCATAATTGACTCTACAAATATATGAATTGTGTCCGCAGGCGTATTATAAAATTGTGTCCCGTATTTAGCGATCGCTTCCCCCTGAATCCCCAAAATTTCCACGTCTTGGCGGATAATGTGTTGAGCAGTCCACCGCACAAATGGACGTGCTAACTTATTCCAAATACCATAGTTATAGGTGACATCGGTGTAAACCAGAGTTGAATTCTCGGTTTCTGGAATAGATTGACTAGTAATGAACAAATGACGATTATGTGCCATCTTATACTCTACAGAGGTAATATTTGGCATATAAAAGCGATCGCTATGTTTAATCTCTACACCCTGCAAATTCAGAAAACGGCTGTACCATCCCAAATTACTGTTTTCGTTGCGATACTCCACCAAAACCGAACCATGACAGCGTTCTACAGTCATCTCTAACTTTTGTTGGCGGGAAGTACGGAAAACACCAGGATGAACAAAAGCCGTATGGGGAATATCAATAAAGTTCTCCGCACAATTAGTCACATTGTTAGCAAAACGGTTAATTACCCGCACCGTCTCCCATCCCGTTTGTCCGTAGTGAGGCATAGAAAAGGGTTCAAGATCAACGCTTGGCGTATCTGCTAACCGCACATAAACATAGCCATCTTGTTCTTTGGTAGCGTAACACTTGGCTTGACGCTGTGGGGAAGGTTTAAAATCATTTCCTTCGGCTGGAACAGCAATAACGTTCCCAACCCCGTCATATACCCAACCATGATAAGGGCATTGTAAAGCACCGTTACAGATTTTACCTGATGATAGACGGCTATTGCGGTGTAAACAGCGATCGCGCAAAGCTACGGGTTGTCCATCTTCACCGCGAAATATCGCTAACCATTCTCCTAAAACAGTGCGTGATAATACTTGGTTAGGTTGTAGCTGTTCGCTGAGTGCGACAATGTACCAGAAATCTGCAAATTGCATGGTGGGTAGGAGCGATCGTATTTAAATTATGGCAATGTCTTGAGTAGAACTGCATTGCTGTATCTATCGGATTTCAAAAGAGCTAATTTACAATTAAAAGTGAGATAGCCTGAGATGGGAAAATGATCGTGACATTAGAACAATTACAAAAGCAGGTATTAGAGTTACCAATTAGCGATCGCTGGACATTAGTGCAGATCCTTTTAGAGTCGCTACAGCAAGAAACTAGTTCTGAATTGAAAAAGGGTAACTTGTCTCGACTGCGAGGGATTGCAAAAGGTACAGAAATATCAAGTGAAGATGTTGAAGTACATTATGTTAACTATCTGACTGAAAAATATCAATAATGCGAATTTTAATTGATACAAATGTTGTCCTTGATTTTTTACAAGAGCGAGAACCTTTTGTAGAGGATGCGGCAAAACTGTTTGCAAAAATTGATGCTGGTGAAGTCAAAGCATATTGCCTTGCAGTCTACTCACTTTTCAGGGCATCTTAAGCTGCAAAAGATACAAGTTTTCTATTAAGCAATTATAAAGTTTGCAGACTGATTCCCCACACAAGGTTATTATGCTGGCAAATCCGCAGTCTAGTACTCCAAATCAGGGTCTTAGACCAAATAAACTCTTGACTATTTAGCTTCTAGATTTTCCATGACACAAATCCATATCTTTATTGACGGAACGTGGCTCTTCAAAGTTTGTAGTGCAGGTTCTGCTCTTGCATACACCACAGACTCACCAACATTTCCTTTCTACATTGATTGGAACAAATTTGACTTAGCCATTAAACAGCACGCTGGAGAGGCTTCTGGTCATGAGCTTGAACTGGGTGAGCGAGTACTTGCTACTTCAATCTTTGCGCTTCCTGAAGATTTCGATGATTGGTCAAATCGTTTTCTCGATATAACAACAGAGAAAATTGAAAAAACAAAACGGGTAGTATTTGCAAAAAATCGTTTTGCTCAAGCAGCAGTTGATGCAGGGTATTCAGAGATTGCGATTTTCCGACCTGAGATCAAGAGTTGGATCATTCCTAAACTAGAAGATAGTTCTTACCAGGAAAAACAGGTAGATACTACAGTCGTTGCTCTGTTAGTAAAGTCAGCGATAACGCGCCCAGAAGATTATCATGCAGTTGTTACGGGTGATGCTGACATGATTCCTGCAATTAAGACAGCATATCCAGAGTATACGAGGAATGTTCTTATTATCTCTACCCACCCGGATGAACTAGATGCAACTCGTAGGCAGTCCTCTTTTTCTTATTTTGATTTTGTATTCGACTTACAACCTTTTTTCTTGCAGAACAATGCGGAGAATATCATGCTTGGGAACAATGTTTATCGTTGTGTTGAGTGCGGGAAAATCTTCACTACCCAAAATCCTGTCCCAGTTAATCGACAACCAAGATGCAAAAATGATCGAGTTAGCTAGGTTAGGCTGTGACAGTCTGCTACTCTTCTAAGATAAGATGCAAGATTTAGTTGGCGTTGGGAAACCCAAAATTTACCAAAACTGACAAGTTAGATATTAGGCAGGATAAAAATGGATTGTGAATTTGATGTGGCAAATATCTAACTCGCTAGAGACATCGAAGACTTTAAATAAAGGTCTATTTCCACTGCTATAAAGTCACTAAACGTATCATGAATTTTAACAAAATAAGGCTCTTGTTGCCCTTCGCAATATGAGTAAGTTGGTGGATTATCACCTTCTGAAAGCCTGAAAAAGCTAAACTGATAACCCTGATGCATGAAAAATACAAAAGTATCCTCTGGCAAAGCTTCAGGAAAATCATTTTCTACCAAAAGTTCTTTAGCCCATTCTTGAATTTGCGGTAGATGTTGGTAAAAGCAATCAGAACCACGCAAAAACTTACCTGCAC
>NZ_JADEXF010000829.1 GCF_015207245.1 Nostoc cf. edaphicum LEGE 07299 | reverse complement strand
GACAGTTTCAATAGAGTTTGATAGGTCGATTCTGCAACTTCAACTTTGCGTTCTAACTCCCGCTGGTTTTGTGCCAACTGGGGTATGAGTTTCACCCGCTGTTCATAGCTGGCACGGGAATTATATAGAGAGGAGAGTCTTTGAGTTAAGCCAAAACGTTGTATTTCTGATTGCAGAAAGTTTTGTATCAGGCTTTGTCTGAGTTCTCCAATCTGCAATAGGTTCTGGGGAACTTGTGTTTGATTGCCAATAGTCTGGCCAACTTGCTGTTGCAGGAGAGATTTTAAATTGGCTTTTTTTGCTTCTAGGTTAATAATTATAGGGTTGTCATCTAGAAAACGGCTGCGCTCAACCGCTAACTGTCGATCAGTCTCTTGGAGTTGTGTAAGAATTCCCTGTACTGCTGGTGACTGACTGAGGGCACTCACAGCGATCGCTTCCTGAGAATCTAGCTCTACTTTCTGGCGCAGTTGATTGGTTTGGGCATTTACCTCATCCAGTTGAGCCTTGACAGTATTCATCTCATTGTCTAGATTTCCAATAGTCGCAACAGCTGACCTTGTCTCCTCGGATAAATCTGCAATCCGATGCTTTTGTTTAAATATACGTAGCGCTACTTCTGCATTATTAACAGCAGCTTGAGTTGTAGGAAGTTGCTTGGCCATAAACTGACGAGTCGCTCCTGCCTCAGAGCGATTTGTCAGAATATCATTTTCTAAATAAAACCTCATAACTGTGTTGACTACTGCCGCTGCTTCTTCAGGATCGTGACTGCTATAACTAATACGCAATACATCTGTCCCACCAATAATTTTTAGGTTCAGGGCTTTTTGTAGTGCTTTCACCTCCAGAGGTTCACCTTCTTTGTCTTTGAGTTGTAGCTTGTCTATTGTCCGTTGCAATAAAGCTGGGGAAGAAATAACCTCTATCTGACTGCTTATTGGATTTTGAGTTGCTACCAATGGTTTCAAATCTCCTGAGTCTCCTCCTTCAGAGCTACCAGGGGAAAGATTATTGCCTGCTACTTTAAAACTGGGGACTCTGAATAAGAGTTTTCCTTCTGCTTCATAGTCTGGCTTCAGAAATTTTGTAGATATAGCACTCAGAATAACTGTTGCCACAAATATACTGAAAGCAGGTACCCACCAACGTTTCAATATCAATAAGTAACGATTAAGGTCTAAATCGATAGATTCTCTAGATTCCATAGATTTTTCTGACATAAATCTTCCAAAGTACAGGTCTTAAGCAAGAAACTCAAAATTGACTTATAACAGCCACAAACCAGTGCAATTGACAATACTGATTATGTATAATTTTACAATATAAAATATAGTATAGACCAATACGGTTCAGTTAAAGCTTAACTCTTTATCAAAATCATTTTCTAACGAACCGCCAAAGACGCAATAAGTGCTTAACTCAAGTGTATTGTAGTATATATTTAAGCTAAAAATTTAGTCCTCATTTAGTACAAATTTGTAACGGTGGTGTGTACCTTTATTTATTGAGCAAAACCTTTGTTAATTTTGGGATCATAGGTGAGTTAACTACGTTCTAACTCTAACAGCCGTCCCATAAATCAACCCTTTATTAACAGGGCGTTAAATTAAAGTTTTTTGCATTAGCCATCAACCATTAATATTCATTCAAATCTATTTCTGGATTATCAAAGACTTTCTTTTTACTTGGATATTGTACGGCTATGTTCCTTGTCAGAACAACTATCTTAGCCAAAGCCAAAATTTAAAAGTCAAGTAAAAAACTCGACTTTTTGTCAGTTTGTAATTTTTGACCATCAACATCTACTCATTATTCAACTTACTTAATATAGTAATTCTGAAAGTTAAAATAGCTACCTACTTTGCCAAACTTGATCGTAAGCATCTAACAGTTTTGGAGCTTGATATTGCCATTCAAGAATCTCCTCCATTCTGCGTCGCCCCTCCGCTCCGATCTTTTCTCTGCGTTCAGGAGAATCTAGAAGTTCCAGAATTTTCTCGGCAAATTCTACCTCATCGTTAGGCTTGGCATAAAGAGATGCTTCTTGTGCAGAACGTCTTCCCTCCCGCAAATCAAACTGGACAATTGCTTTTCCCATTGCCATGTATTCAAGGATTTTATTCATCGTGCAATTTTCGTTATAAGCAGATGTTGGAGAAGGCTCTACACAAACATCGCAGCTGGAAAGCCGCTCTAAAAGTTCTTCACCTTGCTTAAACCCTGTAAATTCTACAAACTCATTCACTTTTAACTCTTTAGATAAGTCCTTGAGTTTTTCTGCCATAGGTCCACTACCAATTAGCATAAAGTGAATATCAGAGCGATTTTTTTTGTGGACAATGTAATATACCATTCTTAAGAGATAATCAATACCCTCTGGTTATCCCATGACACCCATGTAACCTATCAAGTAGTTTCTACCTCTACGATAATTAGGGTTTGGAGGCATTCGGCGAAAGCGCGAAAGATCCGGCGCACTACGAACTACAAATACTTTCTCTGGTTTCTTGTGCCCACGCTTAAGAGCCACCTCTCGGTGTGACTCGTTCGTTGAAATTACCATATCTGCTGTGGCATAGGTCAAGCGTTCAGCCCAGCGTAATCCATGATAAAAAATATCGCGCCGCCGATACTTAGCTTCATACATTTCCGGACTGAGGTCATGATGATCGAAGATAATAGATATACCATGAAATAATTTAAACCATGCTGCTACCAAGAAAAGTAAATCGGGCGGATTACAAATATGTATGACATCAAAACCACGCTCTCTCCATACCCTTTGAGCTAGACGGAATTGCCAGTTAATCGCCCAACTGTACTCTCGGAGATAACCAATGACAGAACTTTCTTCTGCTGGTAGGGGATGACGGTAAATGTGAATCTGCTCAATAATTTCGTAATCTTTATCAAAGCCATTACCTGTAGGTGAAATTACGCTAACTTCATACCCAGCTTTTTGCAAAGTAGTTGCTTCCATCCATACCCGTCTATCAA
>NZ_JADEXF010000828.1 GCF_015207245.1 Nostoc cf. edaphicum LEGE 07299 | reverse complement strand
CAATAACACTAAAGCGAGTAAATATTTTAATTATAAATTATGAATTGTGAAAGGAAGAAGGAAGTATATTTTCATCCTTCATCCTTCATTTGTTATTTGGTTGCGAAAGGCAGCAACCAAAATAATAGTTTAGACGAGATAGGGTTCTTGATGTGTCTTAATTGTGCAATTAGAACGGGGATAAGTGACACAAAGTAGAGCGAATCCCTTAGAAATCTGTTCGTCATCCAGGAAGTTTTGATCTTCTTGATCAATTTCACCTTCAACGACCTTGCCAACACAACTAGAGCAAGAACCTGCTTGACAAGAAGCTGGCAACTCAATACCACTTTCTTCTGCTGCATCTAAGATGGTGGTCTCTTCGTCAACTTCAATTGTGGTGTCGAGGTCTTCTTTTTTGTTGATTAATCTAACTTGGTAGGTAGCCATTTTCAGATTCTCCTCAAACGTTATACAGTTGGTCTAATTTACGAATTTTTTGAGCAACCTATCCTACTTTTTGCTTCCTTTGTTCTTACAGAGATGCTACGCTTAGTCGGCTTCTCTATAGAGGTAAGGGATGCAAGGCGAACTAGAAGCTACCTCAAGGGCATTGAAACTCTGCGGAATGCGTCTATCGGAAGCCTCTAAAATAGACTTAAGCTAACGGAATGATGTTAGCTGCAAGGTACACCAGTAGGCGTACCGTCGTCTGTTTTGAAGGACTTTCCACAACCGCAGGTATCAGTTGCGTTGGGGTTGATGAATTTAAAACCGCTTTCCATCACTCCCTCAACGAAGTCAACGATAACTCCGTCTAATAACGGCGCACTTTTGGCATCAACGTAAACTACCACTTTGCCTTGGTGACTTACCAAATCATCTGGTTGAGGTTTGCTGGTGATATCGATCGCATATTCGTAGCCACTGCAACCACCATCTTTTACAGAGATACGGACACCTTTAGTTGCACCATTAGCATCGGGTGCGGAACCTTTGAGGAATGCCCGCAGATGAAATTCTGCTTTTTCTGATAAAATAACGGCCATGAAGTCTCCTGATTTGTAGCGATTAGTTGTTCTGATTTCAGGTGGGGTTGTCCTTTGTCAGTTGTCCTTTGTTATTCACTAATGACTAATGACCAATGACTAATGACGAAAATTAACTATTTTGTGCAATACCTGTGGCGGTGGGTTCCATCGAATTGGCTTGCGCGTGTCTCCAAGGCGCACTATTACCGCATACTGGACAAGAGCGATCGCGGTGAGAACGGCGTTTAGCAAATTCCATCCGATTTAGATCGATTGTCAGCAATTGCGACAATAGAGGCTGACTAAACCCGGTGATCAGCTTGATAGCTTCCAGTGCTGTTAAACAAGCTAGGGTTCCAGAAACAGCTCCTAGAACTGAAAAGCCGCGCTGATCCCACTCAGGCTTTTCTGGAAACAGACAAGACAAGCAAGGAGTCACACCAGGAATAATCGTTGTCAGGTAAGCCTCCATCCCATTCATTGCTGCTTCCACCATTGGCTTACGCGATCGCACACAGGCTTCATTTAACAAATTGCGCTCTGTAAAATTGTGGGCGCAATCAAGAGCCATATCGGCAGATTGCACTAACGAATCTACATTTTCCGGGGTAATGTAATCATGAACAGCTTCCACTTGGACATCAGGATTAATCGCATCCAGAGTTTCTTTAGCTTTGAGTACCCTTGGCTTACCTACCCAATCATCAGTCATGAGAACCTGACGATTCATATCATCTTGCCGCAAGTCACCACCCCGGACTAGGATTAGCCGCCCAACGCCCGCTACTGCTAAGTAAAGCGCCGCCGTACCGCCTAATCCCCCCACACCTGTCACCAGAACTGTCGCTGACTTCAAGCGTTTCTGTGCTGTTTCGCCAAAATTCGGAAGCATCATTTGGCGACGATAGCGTTCTAATTCGGTAGGCGTTAGGTTAACCAATTTATACCTCCTAATCAGAAGTGATTTCTGTCAGTGTGACTACATTTTTCGGCTTGTCGTTAAACACTTTGAACAGCTTTTGTTCGTAAGCTGTCGATTCGGTAAATAACTGATAAGCTTTTTGCAAAGCCAAAGAATATTGATTTAATTTCTCTTCTTGACTCAAGTCAGGAGAATTATCATCAATTTCCTGCATGTGTTGAGAAAACTTTTTCAGAATATGTAGACGATGCACATTCACAACTTCTAAATCGTAGGACATATTAAAGAATTGAAAAAATTCTTCTGCATCTACGAGCTTCTTGAATTCATCAATAGTTCCAGTCATTTAGCATTCTCCAATTGTTTCAGATGTTGCTTAAGTTCATCTAACTGGCGATAGATTTCATAAGTTGCAGCGGCAACATCCATAAGTTGTGTATAATCTGTTGGCAGACCTTCAGCTAAATCATGCAGATCCATTTTCATTTGACCTGCTTTGCTGTTGAGGCGTCTGATTTGTCCCTGTAGTTCCTCAATTGTCATTTGTCCTTCGTCCTTCGTCCTTCACCTTTTGTCATTAGTCATGTGTCTTTTACTAATGACCAATGACCAATGACTAATGACTAATTAAATTTTGCCAACTTCAGGAAAGCGTTTCGCCAAATCAAGACCTTTTTTGACGTAATTTTCTCCCTCTTCTGCTAATTTCTCTACTGAGTCAAAGCCAAAGCGTTGAGCATCTCGCAAGGTTTTTACAGCTAGCAAAAGACGGCCAGAAAAAACTAGCGCCCAGCCAAATCCTTCATGGCTCAAATCAACTACAACCTGGGATATCAAACCTGTTTCTTGTTCAATCCCAGCCGCTACAGCTCGAAAAAATGCCATAATCCGGGCTTGAGTTACCGCATCAACTTCGCCCTCAACGGAGATTTCCCGTTTCTTTTGTTTGGTAACAATAAAGGGTTTGAGAATCAACTCATCCGACCAAGTACGATAAACTCCATAACTGTCTTGGCCACGGATTTGTTTAATTAATACCTTAAGAAAAGGTGAGTTCAAGACTTCAGTTGTAG
>NZ_JADEXF010000827.1 GCF_015207245.1 Nostoc cf. edaphicum LEGE 07299 | reverse complement strand
ATCTGTAACCGACCACATTATATTTATATAGCCTCCATTTGTGTCCGGTAATTTACATAGATTACTCATCTTCAAAGTCATTAATGCAAAATTCCCCTGCTCTGGGGCGCACTGTAAAAGATGAAAAACTTTTAAATAATACTATGCCTCAGCATTAATAGCACTCAACTGCATAGGCCCCAAATATTTGGTTAAATAAGGTGAAAAAACTTCATAAATTAATGTCAGTGGCTGCCCATGATGCCAAAACAAGTAGTGGCGACCCCAAAAAGGTCCAGCTACACCAAAACCGGACTCTAGTGCCAATGAGTCACCGTAGTAAATTCCTCGAACATCCCGATACAATTCTGTGCGAAGACGAGCTAAACTTGCCCAAATTGGTAATGAACGGTTTTGCAAATACTCATCGACATGACTGGCTTCCCACCACGAAGTAGCATAGGCTAATCTTTGACCAGAAGCGGTACGCAGCCATACTTGTCGCCGTAATCGCGGTTCTGGGACAGCTTGGATTAATTCAGGAGCAGCATCCAAGTCGATGCCAATCAATGACATATCAATAACATCTACTTCTACAGCCTCACCTGTGAGCAATTCTAAGTGACGTGTTGGAGAGCCGTCACCCAAGAGCATTAGCTGCCATGCAGGTGCTAGCTGAGTGTGAGGTAAACTTTGTTGAATTATTTCCTCCCCTCCTTGCCAAATCGGAGTGAGGCGATGCCAAGCTGGTGGCAGTGTTAGGTTGTTTGTCGGCGGAAAAGAAATAGTCAATGCTTTTTACAAAACTTCACCTATTTCTATAAAAGCATAAAAAACTAGTACTTTGACAAGGCAATTCTTAATATGTAGTAAGCACTGAGTGGTTCTGAAAAAGACTCAAGTCTTCACTACAAACTTAATATTTAAGGGTCAATAATCTAAGGTTTTTTGACCTATGACTATTGACCCTATGCTTAAACAAGCAAAAATGCGGATGGGGAGACTCGAACTCCCAAGGCAAAGCCACACGCACCTCAAGCGTGCGCGTATACCAATTCCGCCACATCCGCATGGTTTGTCTAAGAATAGACTATAGCATAAGAAAATAATTATAGTAAGGTGATATCTAAATTCAGCTGCTCAAAAATATAAATTTTCTCAAGGCGGTATCAGACTGACAGAAATTTAGCAGATGTACAAGGGATATTGAAAAGGGTAGAGCTACTGTGTGTGTTTGGCGGGGTGCAATGGCGTATCCGTCTGCTGTAGGCGATGTCTAGGAAGGGCTACGCCTATGCAAAAGCCCAGCTTGGTAGTCTAGCCAAGACTTACAGCAGCAATGTTGTTAGTGTAGTAAGACCCGTAGAGGCAGCAAGCCTGCAATATGCAAGTTTGCTTAGGATCAGGGTGGCGAATCTCCTGCAATAATTTGAAATAATGTGGAAGCATTGTTTCAAGTTGGATCAGAGAAAATGTCAATCTACTGGTAATGATATCGAAACTAAAAAATGAAGTTTGACAAAATATTAATTGCCAATCGGGGAGAAATCGCCCTTCGCATTCTCCGCGCCTGTGAAGAAATGGGAATTGCCACAGTTGCGGTTCACTCCACCGTTGACCGTAATGCTCTGCACGTCCAACTTGCTGATGAAGCAGTTTGCATTGGCGAACCTGTTAGCGGTAAAAGTTATTTGAATATTCCCAATATTATTGCTGCTGCACTGACGCGCAATGCTACTGCCATTCATCCAGGTTATGGTTTTTTGGCAGAAAATGCCCGGTTTGCGGAAATCTGTGCCGACCATCATATTGCTTTTATCGGCCCAACTCCAGAAGCTATGAGACGGATGGGCGATAAATCCACTGCCAAAGAAACTATGCAAAAAGCTGGAGTACCGACAGTACCAGGTACTGAAGGATTGGTAGAATCCGAGCAAGAAGGATTAGGATTCGCCAAGGATATCGGCTATCCAGTGATGATCAAAGCTACAGCAGGTGGCGGTGGAAGGGGTATGCGCCTAGTTCGTTCTGAAGACGAATTTGTGAAACTTTTTCTCGCAGCTCAAGGCGAAGCAGGAGCAGCTTTTGGGAATTCTGGCGTTTACATAGAAAAATTTATTGAACGTCCCCGCCACATCGAATTTCAAATTTTGGCAGATAACTACGGTAATGTCATCCACTTGGGTGAACGGGATTGCTCGATTCAGCGCCGGAATCAAAAGCTGTTAGAAGAAGCTCCTAGTCCGGCTCTCGACCAAGACCTACGTGAGAAAATGGGACAAGCTGCTGTCAAAGCTGCCCAATTCATTAACTACAGTGGGGCGGGTACTATTGAGTTTCTCTTGGATAGATCCGGTAAATTCTACTTTATGGAAATGAACACCCGGATTCAAGTAGAACACCCTGTAACAGAGATGATTACTGGGATAGATTTGGTTGCCGAACAAATCCGCATTGCTCAAGGTGAAAGACTTAAGCTGACCCAAGACCAAGTAGTATTACGAGGTCATGCGATCGAATGTCGAATCAACGCCGAAGATCCCGATCATGACTTCCGCCCTTCTCCTGGAAGGATCAGTAGCTATCTGCCCCCCGGAGGGCCTGGTGTGCGTATTGATTCCCACGTTTACACAGATTACCAAATCCCGCCCTACTACGATTCCTTAATCGGCAAGTTAATCGTTTGGGCGCCAGACCGACCCACTGCTATTAACCGGATGAAACGCGCGCTGCGGGAATGTGCCATTACTGGACTACCTACCACCATCGGGTTTCATCAAAAAATTATGGAAACTCCACAGTTTTTACAGGGTAATGTCTATACAAATTTTGTGCAGGAAATGAACGGGTAGGGGAGTGGGAAGGTTACAGGGTATAGGTTACAGGGGACAGGGTTATAACCTGTAACCTGTCCCCTGTAACCTGTAACCTAATTCACACGAGATAGCATAGTCAGCAATCCTTGTTGACCTAGTAGGATTTCTCGTAGCAGGCTGAAGATACCAACCCAAATAATAGGTGTAATAT
>NZ_JADEXF010000826.1 GCF_015207245.1 Nostoc cf. edaphicum LEGE 07299 | reverse complement strand
GAGGCGGGCAACGCAAAAAAACTTTCAACAAGTGCCATATCCAAAATGAATTATTTGTCTAGAAACTATAAGTGATTGCTCATATTTTTTACAAAATCTAGAATACCGCAATGATTAAAGTTTTAGATAGATTCGGACAACAACCCTGACATATCTAATACTTGTTCTGACCAAGCACTAGCTTGCTCGGACATATTTCTGCGGTGGCTATCATCAGACCAAATACTATTAAAAGTTAATCTCCATCGTGCCAGTTGAACTTGAATGTTAACCAGTTCTTCAGCATATTCAGGTTCAATTTCTGCTGCCGTCCATTCAATAAAACATATAGTTTCATCCGCCACACTTTCAACAGCTTCTTTATAAGCGCTGTTACAAAATGTTCTAATCCTCGCTAAATTGGAAGCTATGTGTCCTAAGCGAATTGATGTATTTTCACTTTGAAACCGTGTTTGTTTTTCATCTAATTTCTGGTTCATATCCACCAATTAACTCCTGAGCGATTTGTTTAACACGTTCACGAATTGCTGGGTCTTGAATTAGCATTGAGCGATTATTTTGACTTGGGCGAATGTTAATAATCGATTCATAGGCGATTGATTGGTTAAAAGGAGTCCAATCCGCACCCCAGATATCTCGTTGTCTACTACCGTCTTCAAGCAATGCTGCTTCACAAAAAGCGTGTTTCTCTCCTCCTCCAGCTAAAATCCCTCTTTCTATATCTACTGCCACTTTAATGTAAACTCGCAAGGTTTGCAGCATTAACTCCACTTGTTCGAGAGTTGCTCTTTCCCTAATAATCAGTACCAAAATCTCACCCCTACCTGTATAAATGCACAAGTCAAAATTCTACTTTGTAGAATCCCTTGAATACCAAAATTAATCACTTGCAGCATTATGGTATGATTTCCAACTCCAGAAGACTCAACACTTTCTCTTCCAAATCCGTCAAATAAGCCCGATTCAGCTTCCCCAGCGACTCCAAAAACCTCTGCACCGACTCCTCCAGCCCACCCCAATACACCCGATTAATGCGATCGCAAATCACCTGCATCTGCTGACACTCCGCAGGGAGGTAATTGTAAGATTTGAGGTGCTGCAACCCAACCGCGTACTCTCCATCCCAGATTTTGACAGTGCAACTAAACTCATTTACTTGGCTGACAATCCCCCAGCAGCTACCTTTGCCTCTGAGTTCTGGATTGTCTTTGACTACGATTTGGCACACTTCCTCCAACTGGTAGGTATTGGGTACTTGGGTACGCTCCATGATGCGCTGCACAACATCTTTCACGATTCTACCAGTCGGCACTTTCCCGCCAGCAACTTCTACTGCTCTTAGCCATGCTTCCTGCTGTTCATGGGGTTCAAGCTTTGTTATGGGTCGAACTTGTCCCTCTGCTGTGGGCAATTTGTGATCAAATTGATCACAAATTTCAACCAAGTTATCAAAAACAACAGCCGCATCCATTAAAAGATAAGACTGGCGACGACTATGCCCAAAGCGATCGCGACAATAATCCTCAAACGTGCGGTGACTTGAACGGTAAAGCCGACGATCGCGCAATTCTGCCAGTGCCTTACCTGCCTCAAAAAACGCCCGCTCCACTTTCCTCTCCAGATGTAGGCGATCGCTTTGCTCCTCTTGGGTCAACTCTGTTACTTCAACAGCACTAACTGTAATTGTTGCTGAACTTGGATCTACTTGCTGGGAGATATCCTCGTTTGCAGAGTTAGCTGCTGAAGCTGAATCGGTAGATGCGCCAGAGGTGGCTTTGCTGCGTCTAGAAGGTGGTTTAGGCATGATTCCACCTTTCTAGTTCAATGAGATTTTCTCAGAGTCAACTGCAACGTAAATTTTGGATGTAACTGATAACTGCATAGGCGTAGCCCAACCCAGGCACCGCTTCTCTAATAAGACAAAAGGAAAAGTAAGAGGATTAATAGTATGAAGGTCAATCATCAAACTGTACCCCTAAATCTACACCCAGCACCTCTTCAATTTTCCGAAGAGTTTCTTCTGCAACACCACCTAAAACAGCTTCCGCCTCTAACTGATACCAATAGTTACGAGATATTCCAACTTCTTTGGCCATCTGTGTAACTGGCCGCCCCCTAGCTTCTCTAGCCTGTTTGATGCGATCGCCCAATCCAGGAACATCAACTTCTAGCTTAATAATCCGTCTTACTTTCACAGTCATAATTCCAATTCTAAAAGTATATGTTAATTGTCAACTAAACAGTTGACAACGTGTTAATTAACAGACCCCGACGAACAAGCCCTCGCCCAAGCCGAACTCGACCACTTCATCGCTGACCAAGCCCAAGCAATTGCTCCTGAACCCCTCAGAATAGTCGAAATCTCGTTTGACCATCACGAATATTACGCTGATGACAAACTGGTAGCCAGCATTAGCTATGACGACAACCACCTAACCCAACGCTGGGTAGTCATGGTAAACGATAAAGAAGTATTTCGTGCCAACACTCTAATGCGTTGCGATCGCTTCATCTGCACTCGCTACAAAGATGGCACACTACCTGTGCAAGAAGAAGCAGGGGGGCAGGGAGCAGGGAGCAAGGGAGAAGAAATTTCCCCCCTGCACCCCGCACCCTGCTCCTTGTCCTCTTCTACGACCGAAAACTACATCATGGCGCATATCTTCAACGAGTGCCAGAATTATGGGTTTGAAATTCTCGACGATGGCATTTACAACAACAACGGCGTGAAACTGGGGCAAGTCGGATGCACTGACGGTAACTGGTGGGTGAAAAGGCGTTATTCACGTCAGCAGCAGTATTCTAACTCCGTGTTTGATGCTGTGCGATCGCTGTCGATGGTGGACGTGTCTACTGATAGTAAATCCATTTTTGATGAATATTTTTTAGATCAGCCGTTAGAACAGCTAACTGGCGATAAATTGCAGCGCCTGCTGGAAAAAGCGGAGTTAGTAACAGCGTAAGTCTTGGGCTTCGCCTGGGAAAAGGTTAAAGGTATTGGTTAAAGGTAAATTTCTTC
>NZ_JADEXF010000825.1 GCF_015207245.1 Nostoc cf. edaphicum LEGE 07299 | reverse complement strand
CCCTAAGCCCATTTACCTTTGCTCAATGGGAGTATAAGTAACTTCGTGCAGACCGTTGTAAACCTGGGTAGGACGGAAAATTCGGTTTTCTGCTAGTTGTTCTTTCCAATGGGCTAGCCAACCGGCAACGCGAGCGATCGCAAATATTGGCGTAAACAAGTCTGTGGGAATGCCCATCTTTCTATACACTAATCCGGAGTAAAAGTCAATATTAGGATAAATTCCTTTACTACCGAGTTTTTCCTCTACAACTCGTTCCATTTCTTGAGCAACGTCATAGAATTTGTCATAGCCAAACTTTTGAAACAATTGTTCTGCTAGTCCTTGTAAAATTATGGCTCGTGGGTCTTTCACTTTATACACACGATGTCCAAAGCCCATAATCTTAGATTTAGTTTGCAGACAATGCTTTATGTAGGGACGGACATTTTCCACAGAGCCAATTTTTTCCAACATCTGAATTACTTCTTCATTGGCTCCACCATGTAGAGGTCCACCCAAAGTTCCGACGGCACTAGCAACCACAGCATAAGGATCAGTCAAGGTGGAAGCTGTCACCCTGGCACTGAAAGTGGAAGCATTCATTGTATGTTCGACTTGAAGTATCAAGCAGATATCAAAAATCCGCGCCATCAGAGGATCGGGTTCTTGCTCATTGAGCATGTATAGAAAGTTGGCGGAGTAATCTAAGTCATCACGAGGACGTACCGGGTCATTGCCTTTTCGCATCAGTTGGAACGCCGCCACCATTGTGGGAATGGTTGCTATCAGGCGTACCACAGAATCTCGAATGTAGACAGGATTATGTAAATCGCGGAGCGAATAAAACAAACCTAAAGCCGCAGCAGAGGCTTGCAAGGCATCCATTGGGTGGCCGCTTTCTGGAAAGCATTTCATCATGTCCCGAATGCGGTATTTTATCCGCCGGTGGTAACGAACTTCATGCTCAAATGTTTCCAGTTCTTCCTTGCTTGGCAGTTTATCCCAGATTAAGAGATAAGCAGTTTCTAAGAATGTACTTTTTTCTGCTAATTCCTCAATCCTAATGCCACGATATTCTAGTATTCCCTTTTGCCCATCAACATAGCTGATACTTGATTGGGCGGCGGGAATGCCTTCTAGACCAGGCTTGTATTCGCACACCATCATGGCAACACCATTCGCTTTGTGAAATATCTGATTGAGCTAACTTACCAGAAATTTATTGTCGCCATAACAGTAGCCGTTCTAACAACAATCGAAAATGTTGAAAAACCGTTATAGCAGGTACTTGGGCGGTGTCAACCAAAACATCTGACTACGACCCAGAGGAGAACCTGTTTCTGGTAGTTTTATCCCAATCATACCTGCTTTTTTCAAGACTAAGCTTGCTTTGACTTCTCCCCAAAGGAGAATTTCTGCCCAACTGGTCAAATCAGGTTCATGTCCAACCAGCGCCAGTTGGGTATTTTGAGAATAATTTCTTGGTTCTAACCAGTCTTTTAGCCAACTAGAAATTTGACCATCGTGAGCGAGGTGGCTAGATTCCTCTAACTGGGAGCTTAGTTTTTCTGCTATAAGGATTTCAGCCGTTTGGCGGGCCCGCACTAAGGGACTGGTGAGAATTAAATCAAAGTTTAAACCTAATTTAACAAGTTTCTGGGCAACTTTCTCAGTTTTTTGCCTTCCTTCTTTGGTAAGGCTGCGCTCTTCATCTTTGATGCCTAATCCCTTGTCTTCGGCGATGCCATGACGAATTAAATATAGTTCCATACTTTAATTTTGTTAGCGTAGCGGGGCGTAGCGGGGCGTAGTTAGGATTTTCGTCTGGTGTGACTTAATCTATCCTCATCTTAATCATTATTACGTATTCGTTGATCTGTCATCTGTTCGGGCAACCAGCATCAATTAGAATATCTGTATCAACGATGGTTGAGTTAGTCATGTGACTTTGACCACTCATTTTCTCGAACACCGCGCACCCAAGCAGTGCTATCAGCTAAATCTTGGCGATCGCTCCACATCCCAATAAAGCTATCATTTATCAAGTCAATGTCAGGTAGCTGAGAGGCAGATTCAACTACTGCATATCTTTGTCGCAAAAAAGCAATAAAGTCGATTACTTGATGCTGTGCTTCCGCAGGAAGGGATAAAAACTCATTAAACAATTCTTGCTGTGTCATTTTTATACCTATCAGAAAAATAAACTCACTCAAATTAGCGTTGTCAAAAACTCATCTGGCAGCATTGCCGGAACTAAAGAAGCCACAAAATCGGGTGTGTTTCGCGTCACAATTATTTCTAAACCTGCCGTAAGCGCCGCAGCACTCGTTACCGCATCCTCAAAATCCTTAATTGAGCTATTCAAAGCTTGCCGAATAACTTCATCTGTTACGCTGGCAACTTGAAGGTGCTGCAATAACTTTGCTAATAGTTCACGCGCTACTTCATTACCAACTTGACGACGCAGAATATAGAAAATATTGGTTACTGCATGACCTGAAACATAACCTTGTACTTGATTCTGCATTACTGTATTTAATGCTCGTGCAGAAGCTACGATAAATGGTTGACGCTGTGCCAAAATATCGAGCAACACATCGCTGTCGAACAACACCCGTTTCAACCGTATTTCTCCTCTAAATAATCCACATAATTTTCTGTCGGATTTTCTTCTTCTAGCTGGATTACACCTATTAAACTCTGAGTCCAGGAGTCAAGGCCGGTTAAAGATTCTAAAGTTGGACTGTCAGTAATAGACGATAGGGTTTCTTGTTGAGTCACATCTTTTTCAATCTGTTTATCCCAGGCTGCTGCATCGAATTCCGCAAACCAGGCACGAAAAGCAGCTAGATCCTCGGATGAAAGTTGACTAATAGCGAGTTCGACTTTCCATTCCGCTAACAATTCACGAACCAAATTGTCAAAATTATGTACAACTGGCAAATTTAGGTTTTCAATATATCCGTGAGCAAGAGGATTCCGAATTTCGAAACAAGCTTGAGCAAGGTCAAATTGAGAAATTGATAATTCTCCTAAAG
>NZ_JADEXF010000824.1 GCF_015207245.1 Nostoc cf. edaphicum LEGE 07299 | reverse complement strand
AAAATTATAATTTAAGTCTTATTTCAATGTGCTTGCACTAAAACGCGGTCTGAATAAATAAAAATGTTGGACTAAAATCAATCAGTAACACGATATGGCAGAAGAACCTACATCTACCTTAACTAAAAACTATGTCTCTACTGCCAATAGACTGTCAAGTAAACCAACAAAAGTGACTTCAACAGCATCTGCTCGCCACTCTCGGTGGATGGTTCGCTTAGGTCATCTACTGGCAGGTACTTGGGCAATTGGGGGCGCACTATTGAGCGCTTCTGGTGGGGAATTGGTTCAATTGATGGAAAATCAGGTGCTTTCTGGCTTTTTTCAAATGCGCGGGCCGATTGTGCCTCCAGAAGACATTGTAATTTTAGCAATAGACGATCAGTCAATATCGGTTCCCGAACAGTACTATAAAACAGATCCAAAACAGTATGCTTACTTAGAAACACTAAAATCTTATCCTTATAAACGGGCTGCATACTCCCAGGTAATCACAAAATTAATCGAAGCAGGTGCCCGTGCTGTAGCATTAGACGTAGTTTTTGATACGGCAAGCAGCTATGGAGTTGCAGACGATCGCCAATTTCAGGCAGTATTGCAAAAATATGGCAATAAAGTTGCCTTAGCAGCCGTCTACGAAAATTCCCAGACACACCAAGGCTCTTTTACGCAACTAACAGACCCACAACAAATGTTTCGCACGGGGTCAGTATCCATTGGCTCAGTTAATTTTCCTTTAGAAGTAGATGGAAAAGTTCATCGATTAGCGAGTGAGTATCCCAAATTATTAGGTGAAGATAATTTATTTACCAAAAAACGACTCTCTTTTGATGAAGCCGCGCTGAAGGCAGCACAAGTAAATTATCCCCGACCAAAGGGCGATCGCATTTATTTTTGGGGGCCTGCGGGTACATTTGAGCAAAAACCTTTTTGGCACGTACTCGACCCGCAAAACTGGAACAGCTATTTGCAGCAGGGAAAGGTGTTCAAAGACAAGATCGTGCTGATTGGGGCAACAGATCAGTTACATAATGATTATTATCCAGTCGCTGGTAGTAATAGCACAGAACCGATGTCGGGCGTGGAAATTCATGCCAATGCGATCGCAACTTTGATGACAGGGAAAGCGATCGCCCCAGGAATTAATAGTCCACCTTTACAGGGTTTGTTTGTGCTAATGCTAGTGGGCAGTTCAGCCTTGATGATTAGCAGACGCAAGCGTAGCATCCATAGATTTTTCTATAGCCTTGCCCTGTCTGGCGCTTGGGGAGGAATTAGTTATGGGTTATTTGTCTATGGTCAGTTAATTTTTCCCACTAGCGTACCAACGATCGCGATCGCCATGACCGGAGTTTCCTATTTGGCAACCTCAGTCATCAGGGAAAGCATCAGAAAACGCCAATTAGTAGACATTTTTCAGAAGTATAAAACTTCACCCGTTGTCCAAGAGATTATCAGCCAACAAGATGACTTCCAAGACTTAATCCAGCAACGAGATTTAGCCTTATCAGGGAAAGTCTTGGCGAGACGCTACAAAATTGTCAAAGTTCTCGGTTCCGGTGGATTTAGTGAAACCTACATTGCCGAAGATACCCAACGTCCTGGTAATCCGCGATGTGTTGTCAAACAACTAAAACCAGCCAACACCAAACCAGAAGGATTGCAACTTGCCAGACGTTTATTTCACTCAGAAGCACAAACACTAGAAAAATTGGGAAGGCACGCTCAAATTCCTCAACTTTTGGCCTATTTTGAAGAAGATGAAGAATTTTATTTAGTCCAAGAACAGATAATTGGTCATCCTTTAAATCAAGAACTTCCAGCAGGTAGAGCAATTGAAGAAATTGCAGCGATCAAAATTGTTAGAGACTTATTGCAAACATTAACATTTGTCCATGAAAACCACGTGATACATCGGGATATTAAACCCAGTAATATTATTCGGCGACACTTAGACGGAAAACTGGTGTTGATTGACTTTGGAGCTGTTAAGGAAGTCGGCATCAAACAACTCGATCGTCAAGAGTCAACCCCTTTCACTATTGGTATTGGTACTCAGGGTTACGCACCAAGCGAACAATGTTTTGGGCGTCCACAGTACAGTAGTGATATCTATGCAGTTGGTATGGTTGGGATTAAAGCCTTGACTGGTGTAGCACCCCGTGAGCTAGATAGAGACGCAAATGGGGAAATCAAATGGAGCGATTGCATTCAGGTGAGTCACTCCCTAGCTAAGATTCTCAGTAAAATGGTGCTGGATGACTTCAAAGAGCGATATCAGTCTGCATCAGAAGCTCTTAAGGATCTTGAAGCTCTTAAAGTTCTTGACGATTTGGTAAATTCCCAACACAGACACTATATCCCAGAAGACGACTTATTAATGAATACTTTAGATGAATTAGGCGCTCTCACAAAATCTTACTCAGAAGGACAAGAAACTTCCAAATAAAAAAATCTCCAATCGCTGTGGAAGCTGTTCTTGAGTAGGGGAAGCAAAATCTTATAGTTGTATTGGATACAAAAATTTGGATAATTTAACGTGAATTCGACAGACCTCACCTACCCAGCCTCCCTCTCCTGCGTTCGCGCAGCGTCTCGTTGGCGCAGCCTCTCCAAGAGTTGAGAGGAGAGGGAGGAGCAACGAAAAATTAGGCTTTTTGCTCCCCTCTCCTGTTAGGAGAGGGGCTGGGGGTGAGGTCAAAATCCTGTGCATCGAACTCACGTTAATTTAATTTCTGAAGCTGCCAAAGTATAATTGGGCATGAAAATAGGGAGATGAGAAGAAGGATTTCCCCTTCTCTGTTTGTGGCTTTTTCACTCAGCCCTGCACATAATTTTAATTTAACGACAGAAATTCTTCTCCTGTCGTGGGATGAATGCCTATTGTTTTATCCAAATCTTCCTTGGTAATGCCTTTGCGAATTGCCACGCCGAGGCTTTGAATGATATCTGCTGCATGTTCACCCACCATGTGAGCGCCTAAAACTTGTCCAGAATCAGCATTAAGCACTAACTTCATAA
>NZ_JADEXF010000823.1 GCF_015207245.1 Nostoc cf. edaphicum LEGE 07299 | reverse complement strand
ATATATTCAGTGACCCATTCAACTTTTTCCAAACCAATAGCCTCGCAGAGAATCCCAAAAGTTTTACAAATTCTAGTTAAAACTGCTAATGAAACAAGTTTTATTCAGGGTAAACAAGTATCTCAGTCTTCCATTAATCAAAGTGGATATAACTGTCAAGACTTTACTTTAATGGGCAAACCCGGTACTTCCTTGCAAGAAGTAATTAATAAAAAAGGATTAAATATTCAGAATAAAATACTATATCAGAGAAGTCTGCTTTGTATGAAGAATAATTCTGCTGTTGAGGCTGTAATAATAACCCCATCATCTGAAGAGCTAAAAACGAATGGGGACTCTTTTATTAAATCGCTAAACCTCAAACCATGAAACTGTTTTTTAGTACTTGGTATGACCATTACTGTTAGTATATTTGCAACCTTATGGGTTGTAACACATAGACTTTGCCAAGGGAATATATTTATTGCTGCGATCGCTTACGTTGGTTCTGCAATGGCGTAAGACTACCTGATACCAACGTCTGCTGTCCAATGTAACAACTGATTTAGTCGGATAGTAAAGTTTTTGTTAGAGATAAGCATGGTAGCCACATCAATCCACGTTCCCAAGGTGGATCGAATGCTGCTGATAATATCCTTTGGGAAGTAGGTGTTGATAATCTTCGCCGAGGTGCCAAAGTTATGACCGTTGGCGAACAGTTTTATATTCGGGTTTATAATGCAGTAGATTCTATTGTCAGCAATTCTGGGACGATCGCAAAACTTGGGATTACTGCAACGGGAACAGCTATTATCACTCAGGTTGTAGTCACGGCGATTTCCTACTCTTTGGATCTTTATCGAGGTGACATCACTGTTGAAGAGTATAAAAATCTAATTTTTGAAGCAGCAAAGGCAGCAGGTATTGCAACACCAAATTTTTGGATCATTTTTTAGTTGGAATACTCTTATGTGCAACAGCCATTAACTTGTGCTGTTATTACCAGTAGTTAATTTTATTGGGACTCAAAAGTGCGATCGCACTGCTAGAGCAATAAACCTCGATTGCAATGGTTAATAGCACAAAACGAGTAGTTTGAAAACACGCCCTAGTCCTAAAACTATTTCTGTTGTAATAAATTTGTTAACGGCGATGTCTTACGACAAACCGCTGCGTGTCTACGCTCACTTTCGCCTGATATATAACTTTTTAGTCTTAAAATCGCTTAACTTGGCGGAGCTGCTTCTTCAAAGGGACGGATTATCGGCAAGGCTGGTGTAACCTCTGGTTTAAAAATTGCCTGCAATGCTTGTTCTAAGGTTTGTGCCATGACGATCCGGTTTTCGTAAGCCACGACTACCCGCACCAAAGTTGGTAAGCTATTCTGTGTGGCTTCTAGATAGATTGGCTCGACATACAGCAGCGATTGCTCAATAGGAATTACTAGTAGATTGCCTTGAATAGCTCTCGAACCCTGGCGATTCCACAAGGAAATTTGCTGAGAAATTACTGGGTCTTGGTTAATCCGCGCCTCAATTTGCTCTGGACCGTAGACCAGTCTTTCTTTGGGAAAAGTATATAACAATAACTTACCGTAATTATCACCATCCGATCGCGCCGCTAACCAAGCGATTAAATTAGTCCGTTGTCTGGGGGTATAGGGTAAAAGCAGGATAAATTCTTCAAAAGGTACGGTGGGTAGACTAGTAATCAAATAATACGGCTCTACCGGACGGGCTTCACTGCCATAGATTTCGTTAGGAATCTGCCACTGGTCTTCCCGATTGTAAAATACCTGGGGGTCAGTCATGTGGTAGGTCATCAACCGCTCAGATTGAATTTTGAAAAAGTCCACAGGATAGCGAATATGACTGCGGAGACTAGCTGGCATGGTACTGAGAGGTTTGAAGGTGTTGGGAAATATCTTTGACCAAGTGGCAATTATCGGATCGCTGGGATCGGCAATATAAAAATTAACACTGCCGTTGTAGGCATCAATCACTACCTTGATTGAGTTACGCATGTAGTTGATCCCATCGCTACCAGTGTCTGAGTAAGGATAGCGATCGCTCGTTGTGTAAGCATCAACAATCCAGTAAAGATAACTGGGATTACTTGGTAAATCTTGATTAGCAGCAGCTACCAAATAGGGGTCACTATCAAATTTGAGGAAAGGTGCGATCGCTTGAATACGTTGCTTCACATTTCGCCGGAACAGCACCCTTGTCTCAGGCAAAAAGTCCCGTGTGAATAACATTTGCCAATCCTTCAAATACATGGCAAAGAGCCAGCGTCGCCATGCTGAACCGATTTGGACACCACCCAGACCATCATAAGAGTTGTAAACATTGTCACTACCACTGGGATAGTCTAGCTCTCTAACTCTTGTGCCAGTCATTACATAAGTATTGGCTATTTCACCGTAATAAATTCGGGGTTGCCCAATGGGAATACTGTCACGAATGGCTTCACTGGAAGTTGTGAGAGCGCTACTATCACCGCTAATATCTTTGACAAAATATTCTGGTAGCCCACCCGGGCCAACTGTATTAACTGGGCTAACAGTGAACCCAAAACCGTGGGTATAAATTAAATGGCGGTTAACCCATGTTTGAGCTTCCTGTGGTACTGCACTGTAGTTTAGTTCTCGTCCAGCAATCAGTACCTGCCGCCGTTCTGTTGGTTCGGCTGTTTGCTGCTCCGATTCTGGCGGTTTTTGGGGGGCTGATGGTCGGCGTGAAGTTACATCTGTTTTCAAAGTATACCGATCAATATCGGCATCGGGGAACCGATAATACGGTCGGATTTGTTGCAGTTGACGGTTAGTTTGTAACAGTGGCCGCTGATCCCAAAGGCGAATATTCCGAATTGTCAAGTCATTATTTTGAATATCAGCTTCAGTTAGTGTTCCTTGGGGATTGAAGGTTCTGGCATCGATTACCTCTAGATCAAATGCTTGGCGAGTTAAAGCTATAGTTCGCTGAATGTATGGTTGCTCTCGTTGCAACTCATTAGGTAGGACAATTAAATATTGCACTAGAGC
>NZ_JADEXF010000822.1 GCF_015207245.1 Nostoc cf. edaphicum LEGE 07299 | reverse complement strand
CACGCTTTTAGGCTTACGGACATATTTCACTTGTGGCCCCAAAGAAACCCGCGCTTGGACAATTAATGCGGGAATGTCTGCACCTCAAGCTGCTGGTGTAATCCACAGTGATTTTGAGCGGGGATTTATTCGTGCCGAAACTGTCGCTTATAAAGATTTGGTAACGACTGGTTCGATGAATGCTGCAAAGGAGAAAGGCTTGGTTCGTAGTGAAGGTAAAGAGTATGTTGTGCAGGAAGGGGACGTAATGTTGTTCCGATTTAATGTGTAGGGGTAATTAATGGGTGGCCGTTATCGATAAGATAATGGTCAACCTACACTAAGTTGCGTAGGCTTTGCCCGCCGTAGGCATCGCAATAAATAAAATGAATTGATAAATATTCTATAATGTGCCTTAAAATATGCAAGGCGATCGCAAATAAACCAGCAATCCTCAAAATCTAGTAGCTACTTCCACTCACAATATACAGATAAGAACCCAAATTCTCGTCAAGGCAGCTTTTTGCACTCATCTTTAACAGTATATTTACGTAATTAGTTGACTTCCGATAGTACTTTCTGTAAAGAAAGCAATAATTCGTTGACAGTATAGGGCTTCGACAAAAATGTATTGACACCAATAGCTGCGACTGCACTGAGCTTATTGTCAGACATAAGTCCACTGCTGGCGATAATTCTGACTTGGGGGTTGATTTTTTGCAAGGTACGCATAGCTGTTAAACCATCCAGTGAGGGCAGCATAATATCCATGAGGACGGCACTAATTTTGTCTCTATTTTGAGCATATAGTGCGATCGCCTCAATGCCATCACTGGCAACTAAGATTTTGTAGTTGTGAGCTTCTAATGATGTTATTGTAATTTCTTGAATAGCAGCTTCATCATCCACAACCAAAATCAATTCTCCATGTCCTGTCTGTGGTGACAAATTTTCGGGGCTGAGTGTTTCTATTCCCCCCACTGCTGGCAAGTAAACCTTAAAGCTAGTGACACTTTCCGGTTCACTATACACGTTCACAAAACCTCCGTGACTTTTAACGATTCCCAATACTGTGGAAAGTCCTAAACCCGTGCCCTGTCCAACATCTTTTGTAGTAAAGAATGGCTCAAAAATTCTATCTAGCATTTCTTTAGGAATCCCAACTCCAGTATCGGAGACAGTAATCACTATGTAAGGCCCCTCTTTGGCTTCTAAGTTCATGCGAGCATAATTTGCATCAATCAACATATTTTCGGCAGAGATACTCAAAGTACCGCCATTGGACATAGCATCGCGGGCATTAACGCAGAGGTTCATCAGTACTTGATGCAGTTGGGTACTATCTCCAGAAACCATCCACAAATCTTGCGGTACATTAATGCTGATTTCTATCGATTTGGGAAAGGTCTCTTTAAGAATCTTGGCAATTTCCACAATTATATGTCTGAGTTGCAAAGTGATGTGCTTCCCTTCTACACCGCGTGCAAAGGACAGCACCTGTTTGACTAAATCAGCACCGCGTCTAGCGTTAATTTCTAAAATTTCTAGTAGATGACGAGTCCGCTCATCTGCATCAGGAAATTTCAGCGGTAGGAGTTGCGCTCCTGCCAAAATCGGTGTCAGGATGTTGTTGAGGTCGTGGGCAATACCACTAGCTAAAGTGCCAATACTTTCCAGGCGTTGAGCGCGAAATAATTGGGCTTCTAGGTGCTTTTTCTCGGTAATATCTGTGTCAACGGTGAGAATTGATTTGGGTTTTCCTTGTTCATCGCATACCAGACTCCAGCGACTAGCGACAAGGACTTCTTTGTTCATTTTAGTAAGTTTTGTTAACTCACCCTGCCACTTACCTTTACTAATAGCTTGCAATAGAGCCGCTTCAATTTCCGGTGAAGGTTCGTCATACAAAAGTTCGCTAGCATTTTTACCCCAAGCCTCTGTAGCTTGCCAGCCATAAAGTGTTTCTGCACCTTTGTTCCAGAAGATAATTTGATTGTTTAAATCTCGGACGCAAATGGCATCTGTGGTGACATCTAGTAATGCTGCTTGTTCGCGAATTTTTTCTTCTGCCAATTTGCGATCGCGTAGGGCAGCTTGTCGTTCGCTAATATCTATACTGGCGCATGTCACCCCGACAATTTCTTGGGTTTCATTGCGTAGTGGCTCGACGGTTAAATCGTAATATCGCGTTGTATCTTTGATGGTAATTGATACTTCTTCTCGCGTTCCAATGCCTGTAGTCAGCACTCCACGTTTAATTGCGATCAGATGTTGAGCATCTTCTACTGGGATGATATCTAAGTCTTGTTTGCCCAATATTTTCTCAACTGTCAATCCAGATGGGGGATTGTAAACCCACGTGTACCGTAAATCTCTATCCTGGTTATAGACAAAGATTGGAGAGTTTTTAAGAGCAACCCGAAATCGCTCCTCACTCTGTCGGAGTGCGTTGTCTGCCCGTTGACGTTCGATGGCATAACGCATAGATCGCACCAGCAAGTCACCAGTTACTTGCCCCTTCACTAAATAATCTTGCGCTCCTTGTTGCATGGCGCTAGTTGCCAGGGTTTCATCATTTATACCCGTCAACACAATGATTGGAGTTGCTTTTGCTTGATTGTGAGCGATGACAAAGGTTTGCAATCCCTGGCTATCTGGTAGGGAGAGGTCTAACAAAATTACATCAAAAATTTCGTTTGTTAGATAGTTGACTGCTTCATAAAGCCGTTCAACGGGCATCAACTCAACTACAACTGTGGTAACTTCTTTGAATAACTCTTGTAACAATAAGACATCACCAGGGTTGTCTTCTACTAATAAGACTTTAATAATATTTTTACCTGCCATTTCCCCTACTCCGGCGGCAGTTTTACGATCGCAAACCAAAAATTTTCTATTGATTGGACAATTTTAACGAATTGATCGAAATCTACTGGCTTGGTTATATAACAGTTGGCAAAAAGGTTATAGGCTTTGAGAATATCTTCTTCAGCCCGAGAAGTCGTCAAAACTACTACAGGAATTCGTTTGAGGTTTTCATCTC
>NZ_JADEXF010000821.1 GCF_015207245.1 Nostoc cf. edaphicum LEGE 07299 | reverse complement strand
CTAAAGAATTAGTGGCAGCGCTTGCCCGTTGGGGAATAGTACCAGAAAGCAAGGCACTGTTAATTTTGTCTGAAATTGCGGATACAGATAACGTTTATTTATCAGCCCGCAACATTGAAAATTTAAAACTAATTGCAGCCGACCAGCTAAATGTTTTTGATTTACTGCACGCTGACAAAATTGTAGTTACGGCATCAGCCCTAGAAAAAATTCAGGAGGTCTACAGTGCCTAGCTTTGACCCCCGCGACCTTGCCGACTTAGTACGTCGCCCAATCGTCACCGAGAAAGCGACCATCTTGATGGAGCAAAATAAGTACACCTTTGAAGTAATTCCAAAGGCATCAAAGCCAGAAATCAAGGCTGCGATCGAAGACTTGTTTCAGGTCAAGGTTGTAAAAGTCAACACCACTCTACCACCGCGTAAAAAACGGCGTGTTGGTAAATTTATTGGTTATAAACCCCAATATAAGCGAGCCATTGTTACGGTCGCATCTGGGGATGAAGACAAGATTAGACAAGTTCTATTCCCAGAAGTCTAAAAAAGTTGTGAGCTAGGAGTTAGGAGTTAAGAGTTACTGAACTCAAAACTCAACACTCAACACTCAGCACTCAGCACTCAGCACTCAGCACTTAAAAATATGGGTACCCGTTCTTATCGCCCTTATACCCCCAGCACTCGCCAAGTTACAATCTCTGACTTTGCGGAAATTACCAGAACCGAGCCAGAAAAATCCTTAACAACCTCGAAGCATCGCGCTAAAGGTCGGAATAATCACGGGCGGATTACTAGTCGTCGCCGGGGTGGCGGACACAAACAACTTTATCGGATCATCGATTTTAAAAGGGATAAACATAATATTCCTGCCAAAGTCGCAGCGATTGAATACGATCCTAACCGCAACGCCAGAATTGCCCTTTTGTATTACCAAGATGGCGAAAAACGGTACATCCTTCACCCCAACGGGTTGAAAGTTGGAACAATAATTGTTTCTGGGCCTGATTCTCCCTTTGAAGATGGTAATGCCTTACCGCTCTGGAAGATTCCCTTAGGTACTAGTGTTCACAACGTAGAATTCACTCCTGGTAAAGGTGGTCAAATTGTACGTGCTGCTGGTGCTAGCGCCCAAGTCGTGGCAAAAGAAGGTAATTATGTAACTCTCAAGTTACCTTCAGGAGAAGTCCGCTTGATTCGACGCGAGTGCTACGCCACTATTGGGCAAGTAGGCAACACCGATGCGAGAAACCTGAGTGCAGGTAAAGCCGGACGAAATCGCTGGAAAGGTCGCCGTCCTAAGGTTAGAGGTAGCGTCATGAACCCAGTGGATCACCCACATGGTGGTGGTGAAGGTAGAGCGCCTATCGGTAGATCGGGGCCTGTTACACCTTGGGGTAAACCCACATTGGGTGCGAAGACACGCAATCGCAAGAAACTTAGCAGCAAGTTGATTGTGCGTCGTCGTCGTAAATCTTCTAAACGCGGTCGCGGTGGTCGTGAATCTTAAAGAGTTAGAAGTTATGAGTTATGAGTTGAATCTAACTTATTAACTCCTAACTCCTCACTCCTAATTCCTAAATCCTAAATCCAAAATTGAACTATGGGTCGTTCTCTAAAAAAAGGTCCTTTCGTTGCGGATCATCTCCTAAAGAAAATTGAAAAGCTCAACGACAACAACAGAAAAGAAGTTATTAAAACTTGGTCACGAGCTTCGACAATTTTGCCCTTAATGGTAGGTCATACCATAGCTGTTCACAATGGACGCCAACACGTTCCCGTTTTTGTAAATGAACAGATGGTAGGACATAAGTTGGGTGAATTTGCCCCGACACGCACCTACAGAGGTCATGGAAAAAGCGACAAAAAAGCGGGTAGGTAGTTATTAGTCATTGGTCATTTGTCATTTGTCATTGGTGAGCCAGTGCGGTCTTGGGGGTTTCCCCCATGAGCAGCTGGCGAACCCGAAGGGTCATTAGTTATTAGCTTTCGACAAAAGACAAAGGATAAAAGACGAAGGACGAAGGACAAAATTGGAGAAAATTATGGCTACTAATACTACTGAAGTAAAAGCGATCGCTCGTTTTATCCGCATCTCGGCTTACAAAGTGCGTCGGGTACTCGATCAAATCCGCGGGCGATCTTACCGAGAAGCGTTAATCATCCTGGAATTCATGCCCTATCGCGCCACTGAACCCATATTGAAGGTTCTCAGAAGCGCCGCTGCCAATGCCGAACACAACGCTGGGTTAGATCGGACTCAACTTGTAATTACTCAGGCTTATGCCGATCAAGGGCCGCCGTTGAAGCGCTTCCAACCAAGAGCGCAAGGTCGAGCTTACCAAATTCGCAAACCGACGTGTCATATTACCGTAGCTGTTGCAGCTGCTCCAGAAAAATAAGCACGTTTACCCAATAAATTGCGTAAAGTAAGAAATTTTAGAGGAAGCATTTGTGGGACAAAAGATTCATCCAGTTGGTTTTCGCCTGGGTATTACACATGAACATCAATCCCGTTGGTTTGCTGTTCCAGATCGTTATCCAGAACTTCTACAAGAAGATTACAAACTCCGTCAATACATAGAACAAAAGCTGGGTAGACAGGCTCAAAACAACGCCGGAATTTCCGAAGTGCGGATTGAGCGCAAAGCTGACCAAATCGACTTAGAAGTACGCACAGCTAGACCTGGGGTAGTAGTGGGTCGTGGTGGACAAGGTATCGAATCCTTACGTACCGGACTCCAAGGATTGTTGGGTAGTAATCGTCAAATTCGGATTAACGTAGTTGAAGTTCAACGAGTTGATGCTGATGCCTACCTCATTGCCGAATACATTGCTCAACAATTGGAACGTCGGGTTTCCTTTCGGCGGGTAGTGCGGCAATCGATTCAACGCGCTCAACGCGCTGGTGTCCAAGGTATTAAAATCCAAGTTAGCGGTCGCCTCAACGGTGCAGAAATTGCCCGGACAGAGTGGACTCGTGAAGGCAGAGTACCTTTACATACCCTACGGGCTGACATTGACTACTCTTATTG
>NZ_JADEXF010000820.1 GCF_015207245.1 Nostoc cf. edaphicum LEGE 07299 | reverse complement strand
GACTGAAGTCTGCGGCTAACAAAGTTAGCCTGCATAAGCAGGCTAATTATTTTTTGCCAAATTCTACACTTTAGCTCAAGCTGCTTCTTGCAATTGTGGTTGTGACGGCACACTCACTTCTGGAAATGAAAGCGAGAGTTGTTCGGCTTGAGGTACTGCCGCTTGCTGCAAAACTTGAACTTCAATATTCACGCTGACCAAATAACTACCTGTATCAGCACCAACTGCTTCGGCAACTAGTTTAGCAATGTCTGGGCGTTTGGCAGTCAGCGGGTCACGTAAAATACACCGATCCCATTCATGCTTGGCAGTCGGATTGAGGTTGAGAATATAATGCTTCATCATCGAACTAACCCTTGAATCCATCTTCCAGAAGGTTTTCACAGAGCCATTATGCATTTGGCTAGGCTTTGTGGACGCTATACCTATTATAGTATATTTGTACTAAATTGGCAATCTCTGAGTCAGAAAGTAGGAAATATATCGTGTCCGGCTAATTAGCTCTATTCCCGAATCTATGCAGAAAGTCCAAAAATCCCTCTCGTCTGCGGTTTTAATATAAGTATTTAACCGGACACGATTAAGCTGTTCCACATTTTACTTGCATAATTAGCGTACGCTTTTCGGCCTACGCCACAAGAGTTATATAAATTTTGGATATGCAAACTAGGTGTCGTTTAGCTTATAAACCATTCGTAAAAGCGTATAGGTGTGTCTGAGCGATATTCCTGTGCCACATCCGATCAGTTAAAGGACTTCTAACAAATAATCAAAGTGCGATTTTTACGATGGGCAAAGCCAACGCCCAAATTTATCTATTCCCTTCTTCTCCAATTTAGTGATGTCTCTAAATTCCTAATCATAGAAAATCTGTCCATAGGTAAATTCTAATACAAAGCTATTGCAACTAAGCTTACAAAGCAACACCTTATATTTATGTAAATCGCTATATGGTAGATATCTATATTATTGACCTATTTGTGATTGGTCTACTTCTACTAATGGTCACATTAGGGTCAGGTTGGATTGCTCGTTTACCTCTTTCTTTTGCTCTTATCTATCTAGTGGTTGGTATTTTTCTAGGCCCTTATGCCTTTGGGCTGATTCAATTACGTCGAGATGACGTTTTTAATGCCGAACTGCTGGAAAAAATAACAGAATTTGTAGTAATTATTTCTGTGTTTAGCTGCGGCTTAAGAATTGTTCGTCCTCTAAGGTTGGGGACTTGGGGCATTACGACGCGATTGATTGTATTTCTGATGCCAATTTCAATTTTTGCTCTGGCTGTTGTGGGTAAATTGTTTTTAGGGATGAATTGGGGAGAAGCGATTTTATTAGGAGCAATTCTTGCACCTACCGATCCGGTATTAGCATCAGAAGTACAACTGACTGATATAAACGACCAAGATGAGTTGAGATTTGGTTTAACTTCTGAAGGTGGGTTAAACGATGCTTTAGCTTTTCCCTTCGTTTATTTTGGTCTTCATGCATTAAAAGATGATAACTGGGGTAACTGGTTAAAAGGGTGGATTGCGGTTGATTTAATTTGGGCGATCGCAGCTGGTATTGTTATGGGATTTGTTGTAGCAAAATCTATAGTTTGGATTGAAAAAAGAATTCAAAAACGTCGTCGTGCCGATGAGTTAATGGAAGATTTTATTGCTATCAGCACAATCCTACTAACTTATTCTTTAACAGAAATGGTGAATGGCTATGGATTTCTAGCAGTATTTGTTGCTGGGTTAGTTGTCCAACGCAGTTACAGAAATCCTGAAAAACCGCTAGCACAGTTGAAATTTGTTGAGCAGCTTGAAAAACTGCTGGAAGTTGGAACAATTTTACTATTGGGATCAATATTATTATTCAAGCCAATGCTCAACTACGCTATGCAATCTTTATTAGTGATAATTTTATTATTCTTCATAATCCGACCTGTAGGAGTTTGGATTAGCACAATAGGCAAACGTCCTGTAGAATCACACCGCCGAACTTTTCATCCAGGAACTAGGTGGTTGATTGGATGGTTTGGTATTCGCGGTGTCGGCTCTTTATATTATCTGGCCTATGCCTTTGGTAATGGCTTAAAAGGTGAAGCTGCCGAACAAATTGCTTGGATAACTTACACCACTATTGTAGCTTCTGTAATTATACATGGCATCAGTGCAACTCCATTAATGAAGTGGTATGAGCGCAATATTGGTAATAAGATAAAGGCTAATGTTCCCGCCACAATAGATGAATTTGAGTAGAAACAAATATAGGGTATGTTATGCCCAAGGTTAAGCACCTTAAATTGTTGATGGTGCTGTACTCTCAGCGATAACACACCCTAAAATTTAAATTTATAAACCTGTGACTCCAAACCAGAAAAAGGCTTTGAATATTACTCCCCAACGCTAGTAAGGAAGCTGTTGGGGATTAAATATATATTCCCTATTTACCCGTCACCTTTTCAATAACTTCTTTCGCTTTTTCGCCAAAACTTTCTGGAGGATTTTGTTCTTGTTCAGCCTTCAAATTTCTTTCGTAAGTCTTCTCTATAGTATTAAGATTTTTTGAATCTTTTATTGCTTGCTCATAAGCTTTTTGTCTGTCTTCTTCTTGAATGCCAACACCTGGGTCAAATTCGTTAGCACGATTAATTTTTTCTTCAGAATTTGGTTTATACTCTGGAGGTATTAGTTTTAATTCTTCAAGAGTAGTTGCATGACTAGTTTGCTGAATAAAAATGAAAGAACCTGACAAGCTGATGAAAACCATCAAGATAATAACTAAAAAGCTTGAATGTAATGCTTGTTTTAAACTTAATAGAATTTTTTGCATGAAAAAAATCTCCTAATTTTTTTGTTATGAGCCTTTTGAGGTAGAAGATAGATTAAATATCTTAAGCTCACAGGCATCCTAAGTGTTTAGGTACAGTTCTTTCTTCTACCTCAAGGTATATTAATTTTTAGTTTTTATAGTAATCTTATCGACAAGACTAAAATCCTCGACTTCTTATAGAAGTCGAGGATCTCGTGGTTCACAAATAAT
>NZ_JADEXF010000819.1 GCF_015207245.1 Nostoc cf. edaphicum LEGE 07299 | reverse complement strand
ACTCGTTAACGGAGATAAAAGACTCGTTAACGGAGATAAAAGACTCGTTAACGGAGATAAAAGACTCGTTAACGGAGATAAAAGACTCGTTAACGGAGATAAAAGACTCGTTAACGGAGCTAAAAGACTCATTAACGGAGCTAAAAGACTCGTTAACGGAGATAAAAGACTCGTTAACGGAGATAAAAGACTCATTCACGAAGTTCAAAAGGTGTGCTAGCGCGAAAGCGTAACACATCCTACAACTATGATCGCTTTATAATTGCGATATCTACGACGGGCGTAGCTGCGGCACTACCAACACTACAGGCGATCGCTTTATGGCATACATTGAATATAGTTAGCAGTCGGCAATTCCATGAATATTCGTCAAGAACTTCTAAGTCTAATTGAACAACTGAATGATGAGCAGTTATCAGCATTGCTTGATTTAGCTCTTTCTTTCAAGAATGGCGGAAAATCTGTTAATCCTGCTGTTGAATCTCAGGCTTACCAGGATTGGGTAAGCCCTGAAAATGATATTTACGACGAAGTATTTGCTGATGAACTTACAGCGCGGTGATGTTGTGTTGTGTCGAGTCCCCATGCCATCAACCGGATTAGCACAGTTCAAAGTTCGCCCTGCTGTTGTAATTTCGGCAAATCAATTGAATCAAATTCTTGATGATTTGATGGTTGTGCCTTGTACCTCCAACACTAATCGCCCTTTAACTGTGACGCAATACTTAATAACGGGCGATGAAATTGCCAGTGCAGGTATTAGAGTTGAGTCTGTAGTTCGCTGTGAGTCAATTTTTACATTAAATAAATCTATGATTCTCAGAAAGCTGGGTTCTCTTTCCTCTGAGACAATTAATCAGGTGAATTTTTGTCTAATAGCGGCTTTGGAATTATAAATTACTGCGATCGCTTTATAATTGCGATGTCTACGACGGGCTATTCGGCGTCGCAGCGATGAAACAAATCCATAAATACTTATCCCAATTCTCTTGATGGAGAGACGGTTTCAGTAGTTTGAGAAGATATTTTATTGAAAAAGAAACTCCAAATTCTTTGAATAGCTATTATTAGAAAACCAATCACAATCGTTCCTGCTACCACTGGTAAAGCTAGCGCCAGCACAGACAGTCCGATTGCAACCACCAACTCAATGGTTGACACAACTGGATTGGTTAATCCACCTGAAACGCCAGTAGAACTTATCCGCAATATATTCGTTAATCCTTGAGTTAATCCTGCGGTTCCACCACCAGCAACTAAAGCTAACGTCCATTGCACCAGTGGATTCATCTCTGGAGCAAGAGATGCTGTGACGATTGTCCCGGCGATAAAGGCCGCAGGAGTAGCTACAATATCCAGCAGATGATCCAACCAAGGAATGTAATAACCGATAATTTCTAGTAAACAAGCGACGGCAAATACAATTACAGCTTGAGGTGTTTCCAGCCAATCAAAGTTAGTCGGCAAATCAAAATGTCCAAAAACTGAAGCCACACTCAATGCTAGCAGTGGTACAAATACTCGGAAGCCAGCCGCCGCGCTCAAACTAATCCCCAGTAATAATTCAATAAATGTATTTAGATTCAACAAAGAATTTAAATCCATAGTAGGACTCAAGTTATACTCCTGGTGTTTTTTCCATCTTTGAGCTGAACCGAGTAACAACTCTAAGCTGTAATCCCAAGATAAGAAACTTGGCGGCAATATTTCATCTAACTATGTATAGAATTCAGTGAAACCCCATCTGTGTCAATACTGCGTAGGGTTTGCCTAAAAAATAACTCCAATGTGCTGTTTATTAAAATTAGCTGCATAACAGCTTATCAAGCATAAGGAATAACTAACTAACTCGATATGCAACGTCCATACACCGCTATATTAATCGTACCAACTGGCGTTGGGGCTGCCATTGGGGGTTATGCAGGAGATGCTTTGCCTGTTGCCAAAGTTATGGCACAGGTTTGCGATCGCCTAATTACTCATCCCAATGTTCTCAATGGCGCAAGTTTGTATTGGAATCTCCCAAATACTTTTTATGTTGAAGGTTATGGACTTGACAAATTCGCCTCTGGATGTTGGGGTTTGCGTCCAGTCCGCACTAATAAAGTAGGTTTACTTTTAGACCAAGGCATTGAGCCAGAGTTGCAGCTACGACATATACAAGCCGCCGATGCAGTCAGAGCAACTCTAGGATTGACCTTAACAGATTATGTAATTACTGATGCGCCATTAAATGTAGAATTACGGACTACAGCATCGGGAGCGAGTTGGGGAACAATTGGCCACCCGGATAGTTTATTACGGGCAGCCGAGATATTAATTAAAAAAGCGGGGGCAGAAGCGATCGCAGTTGTTGCCCGTTTCCCCGATGATATGGACTCAGAAGCAGTACAAAAATACCGCCACGGTGAAGGCGTAGATTCTTTAGCGGGTGCAGAAGCCGTAATTAGCCATTTGCTAGTACGAACCTTTCAAATTCCTTGCGCCCATTCTCCCGCGCTTTTGAGCGAACCTCCACAACATGATTTATCTCCCCGTTCCGCCGCCGAAGAATTGGGCTATACCTTTTTGCCGTGCGTCCTTGTAGGATTAAGTCGTGCCCCACAATTTATAGTAGAGAAAGGAGCAATCGGATCGCAGCAAGAAGATATTTGGGTAGATGAAGTGGATGCTGCGATCGTACCAGCAAATGCTTGTGGTAGCAGTGCCTTACTGAGTTTAAGCCAAAGACGATGCCAAATAATTACAGTAGAAGAAAATAAAACTCTGATAAAAGTTCCTGCCCAACCCTTGGGGATTAAATCTATACAGGTAAACTCATATTTAGAAGCAGTAGGTGTATTGGTAGCACATAAAGCAGGCATCAATCCCTCCGCTCTCCGTCCTACATTATTACCTTTGCAGTCAATTAGTCATTAGTTATTTGTCATTAGTTATTTGTCATTAGTCATTTGTCATTAGTCATTAGTTATTAGTTATTCTCTCTTTGCTCCTCTACCCTGCATACCCCTGTCTCTTATACACGTCTGACGCTGCC
>NZ_JADEXF010000818.1 GCF_015207245.1 Nostoc cf. edaphicum LEGE 07299 | reverse complement strand
CATCCTTCTTCAATCATGCTCCGGTACATTTGACGGTTAATGTCCATTGCTTGCTGGATAATTTCGGGAGTTCTTTGACAATGAGCAATTTCAACAACCCCTTGCATATAAGGCTTGTATTCTTCTCGAATTAACTTTGGATCTTTCTGGCGTTCTTGCTCAAACAGGGTTTCGTAATGGTTAGAAACTTTGTCTAGATAATTTGATTTCTGCTCAAAAGTACCGTAAGTCTTTAGTACCTCAATTTCTGATTCTAATGCTTCTAGTGCTGTCACTTGATTGTTGATTATGCCCACGCTGATGCTATCGCTCATGTGGATAGCGATTTTTTCAAATGGGGGTTGGGTTCCATCGGTGGGTTCATAAAATGATTGTTTTTTGAGCTTAACCGTGGGCGAATAGGCGTTTTGGGGAAGATTTCTTCGCTCTGCCTCTGCTGTTAAATTAGGATATAAGCTAGCTCTTGCTATACCAATGCAGTCACCATCGTAGTCTCGTGCTTGGCGTTCTGATTCGGTTTCTGCTGGGTCAATAAAATCAACATCAATCCCTCGTGCTTCTAACTCTGTAATTCTGGCTTGTATGCGCTTGTGGTCTTCGTCATTGACTACAATTATGCCTTGCAAAGATTTACCATCTGGAGCAACACGGTCTTCAACGTGTTTATTAGTAGAGACACACAATCCATTAGAGTTGAGGAAAGGAGAGCGAAAGTTAAGAACTTTTTCTCCAAGCTTCAGCCAAGGGACACAGATTTCACCATTTTTGAGTTCCTTGGAAGGAATAATCATTCCTCGGTCGAAAGTAAGCGTTTTCCCAACAGCAATATCTCGCCACTCACTTTGTACAAAACGGTTTAATTCCTGTTTGACCTTCTCAGTTTCTAAAAGCTGCTGATGCCCTAGTAAATCAGCTTTAATGAGTTTGTACATAAACAAGTCATCTTTAGTACTCTCGTCATCTAATTCCTCATCTGTATCTAAATCGTCATTTGTCCCTAAGTTTTTAACATCTGGCTCAAGGTTTGTGATCTCTCCTATTTTTAATTTACTTTGGTTCAATGATTCTTTGCGTTTTTCGTATCTTTCACAATAGTAAGCAGCAACAATTCTTGGGTCATCTTGAATAGAGGCTAATCTTTGGGCTTGTACCTCTAGTTCCTCGACAAAATCTTTAAGTCCGTGAGGAAAAGATGCCAATAGTTGGGAGATAGACATCTGTCCTTGTTGAGATTGTCCTTTTTCAGCTAACCAAATATTTTGCTGATATAATCCTGGTTGAATTTGAGGTTTAGTAGGGCCTTTGGGTCTATCCTTGTCTGTTCCCTTAAAACTGCTTACGGGAAGAATTATGTCGATTTTTGGTTCATTTTTAGTATCTGCATATTTTATTCTATCTAGTCTGTATGGTCGGAGTGTTCCTTTGCCAAAGCGATATTTAGTAGTATCTTCTCCAACTCCATCTACCCAACCAAATCGATGCTGAATTACACGATAGCTTTTATCTGGTTGAGATTCTCTTAAGGTTACTTTGTCATAGAGTTGTGTTGAAATCTGCCCATAACAGTCACCAACTAATTTATATGCTAAATCATTTGATAATATCCCTCCATTTTCACCAGCCTTTTCAGTAGAATCATCTACTACCAGAATGTTTAGCTTTTCGTGAATCGCATTTTTACAAGCCCCAAGAAAGATGGAACCATAAGCCCCACGGTCTTTACTATCTGGACAAATTTTTTGAATCGTTTCTAAACATTCTTTATCTCCATAAAGTAAGCGAGTCTTAGAAGACAGTAATAAAATTTGTCCATCTGGATGATTCTTTAATTCTTCAGCAGTACTGTATTCATCTGAGTGTCCAAATGAAAATTCTTTACCAGGAAAGTAGAATTCCAGTAAAGTATTATTGAGCTTTTCAGTTAGAATTGATTGAGAGTTCGTTTTGTTATCGTCTGTATAGATCCACTGATTTAAACGAGGGTCAAAATGCTTAAATTCCAAAGTCATAATATTTAAAGTTTGATGAACATTAATTAATTTTTTGAGAGGTTTTTATGTCAAGGATTAAGCGTTGGATAAATATGCACAAGAAAGAGTTCCATCCAGATGGCAGCTTGAAAAATGAAGCTCGACAAGAAATGTTATCTGTAGGAATGAGTAACGAGGCAATTGATGATTATGCCTCTAGACTAAAAGCAAGATACGACGAGTGGAAGCACTTGGACGAGACTGATCCAGAACCGTGGCCAATCTACACAGCCTACGATTTCTTCACTGAACAAGAGAAAAAGGAATTTAACCCAGATGGTTCTCTCAGACCTGAATATGTAGAATATGCTCTTCAAATTGGCATCAGTGAAAGTGCGCTAGAGCAGCTTGAGTGGCGTAAGAAAATGGAGGTTGATCATTATAATAAAATGTCTGCCTCACACGTAGAACAAGGCATCAACTTTGGTGAATGGTTGATGGAAGGGAGGATTGGAAACAGCAGAACATACGGACAACGCCGTCAGCAGATGGAGCAAGACCTGCGTAACTTTGAGGATGTTGACAGTTTGCCTTTCGACAAGGACACCTCTTATTAAAGTAGGTGAGTTACCCTGTAAAGAAAGTTTTTATCCATCAAATGCAGTGCTTTTACCTGAATATGTGAAAGAAAGCGATCGCCTCACCTTGGCATGAAAGTAAATATTCATAAACTGCCTTTTTACTTCGTTGACTTGAAAGATTTTAGAAATTACTGATGGAGTATCATAGTCAGTAATCGCAGTGCAGTAAATAAAAAGGAGTCATGAGTCAGAATTCAGGAGTCAGAATACTCCACCCATGAAGGGATGAAGTTTTAATTCAGGAAGAATATTTTAATTTTTTCGCTTGACTTCGGGCGTTAGCGTAGCGGGACGAAGTACGGTTTTAAGCAATATTCATGAACCACTCGTACAGAATTTATGCTGAATTTTGACTCCTGACTTCTGAATTATTCTTATAAATATACCGCCCTGTAACTGTGCTTATCTATGATGCTTTTTACTGTGT
>NZ_JADEXF010000817.1 GCF_015207245.1 Nostoc cf. edaphicum LEGE 07299 | reverse complement strand
TACGTAGTGGTATAAAGAAAAACAGCGCTGAGTTTCCTTGGCTGGATAGAGGTTTCTCTAGGTTATTGTCCTATTGTTTGGATTCATTATCCTGTAAAAGTCTATTGGTAATGACGAAGACAATGATTAATAATCCAAACTGAATCTGCCAAGGTGCTAATACTAAACTTAAGATAAAGCTAATCGCTGCAAATACACCTGCAAGATATGCAATTTCATCACGACTCTTTTTGAACAAGTAACCTGTAGCTAAAGCAGTACATAGTGGTATCAAGAAAAACAAAAGCATTTTACTAACCTCTAAACTAAAGGTTGTAGTGTTTTTAGAACAAATTTTTCGTAAGTGTGGTTAATCTTACATCCAATAAGGTTTTGGCTACAACAGTCGAGCGAAATAAATATTATAGAAAATCAAGATTACGCAAGGTTGTATTTTACGCCAATTGGAATAATTATTGCAATAGATGAAGCGCCAAAAAGCTTGACAACTCTTTGTTCTGTAGTGCACAGCAAGCTTTAAAAGTGGGTACGAGACGCTACGCAAAATAATTGCCTAGTGTTTAGGAACAGACAATTCCTGTGGGTGATGCTACTTTTACCGTTCTCCCCAATCAGCCAAACTTCCCTGTGGTAGACAAATTCTCATTCATCTACGCAGATTGAAAGGGTTATAAAAGTTGCATAGGTGGGTTTTGTCTATTTCACCAATTGCACTCTTGTGAACAATCATCTGGTAAATTAGCTTAAAACTTTGGACTTGCGCCAGGATAAGGATTTAGCATATTACCTTTAGAAGTAGCATTCTCATTTTAGACACCTAATGCTGAACATTCCTCAAATACTGGCAACTGAAATAAACCTCAAATCCCATCAGGTGCAAAACGCGCTGGAACTTTTGGCGGAGGGTGCAACAATTCCCTTTATTGCACGTTACCGCAAAGAGCGCACCGACGAGATGAATGAAGTGCAACTACGCGAACTGGCCGATCGATATACTTATTTAACAGAACTGGAAGAACGAAAATCGGTGATTTTAAGTGCGATCGCTCAACAAGGTAAACTCACAGATGAACTCAAAGCCAAAATCTCATCCTGTTTACAAAAAACCGAACTTGAGGATTTATATCTACCCTATCGCCCAAAACGACGCACCCGCGCCACTATCGCCAGAGAAAAAGGACTCGAACCACTAGCGGAGTTCATCAAGTCGCTAAATGTTAAAAATACTGCAACGGCTTCTCTGGAAGAAGAAGCGGCTAAGTATATTTCGGAAACGCAGGGAGTAAAAACAGCAGAAGAAGCACTCAAAGGTGCTGCTGATATTTTAGCGGAAGAAGTAGCTGAAAAAGCTGAGTTACGTGCGTATATCCGCGACTATCTTTTAGAAGAAGGGGTATTTGTCTCCCGTATCAAAGATGATTATCCTGAAGGTACAACCAAATTTGAGATGTACCGTAACTATCAAATTAGGGTAAAAAATATTGCACCCCACAATATGCTGGCGTTGTGTCGGGGTGAAACTGAAAAAATATTAAGCTTTGAAATTGCTTTTGATGAGGATACGGTACTTTACTATCTTGAGTCGAAAGAAATCAAAACCAAAGTTCGGACGATTCGGGATTTTTATCAGGCGATGTTGAAGGATGCATTCAATCGTTTGATAAAAGTATCTCTAATGGGAGAGGTGATTTCCGAGAAAAAAGTTTATGCAGACATAGAATCAATCAAGACATTTGAAACTAATCTGCGGGAGTTGCTGCTATCTGCACCAGCAGGGATGAAACCAACCTTGGCGATAGATCCTGGATTTAGAACTGGGTGTAAGGTTGCTGTACTCGACCAAACTGGACAATTTTTGGAATATCAGGCAGTATTTCCGCACCAAGCTGCTGAACAACGCGCTAAAGCTGCACAAACTGTCAAAAATCTGATTGAAAAGTACAAAATTGAGTTAATTGCCATTGGTAACGGTACAGCGTCCCGCGAGACAGAGGAATTTGTCACGCAAGTATTGCAAACCATAGAACGCAAACCAGTTAAGGTAATGGTAAATGAATCTGGCGCATCTATATATTCTGCTAGTATTGTGGCGCTAGAAGAGTTTCCCGATTTAGATATTACCGTGCGCGGTGCGATTAGCATCGGCCGCCGTTTGCAAGACCCTCTGGCAGAACTGGTGAAAATTGATCCCAAATCCATTGGTGTGGGACAATATCAGCACGATGTCGATCAGAAATTGTTGAAAAAGAAATTGGATGAGACTGTAGAAAGCTGCGTTAACTACGTCGGCGTAGACTTGAATATGGCCTCCAAAGAACTTCTGACTTCTGTCTCTGGGATTACGGCAACAGTTGCCAATAATATTGTCGCCTATCGTAACCAGAATGGAGCCTTTAAAAATCGTCGACAACTCTTGAAAGTTCCGAAGTTAGGGCCAAAAGCCTTTGAACAAGCGGCGGGTTTTCTGCGGATTCGCGGCGGTGATAACCCATTGGATAATACAGCAGTGCATCCAGAAAGTTATTCTGTAGTAGAAGCGATCGCATCCGATCTAAATGTGCCATTAAATCAGGTGACACAAATTGCTGAAAAACTTAAAAAGACCAACCTGAAGAAATATGTTACCGATAGCGTCGGCGAACCCACACTGCGCGACATCCTCAGCGAACTAGAAAAACCAGGTAGAGATCCTCGTGCTGAGTTTAAATATGCCACCTTCAGAGAAGGAATTAAGGAAATTAGGGATTTAAATGTGGGAATGGAACTAGAGGGAATTGTGACGAACGTCGCTAACTTCGGTGCTTTTGTCGATATCGGCGTACATCAAGATGGCTTGGTGCATATATCCCAACTTGCTGATAGATTTGTAGACGATCCCAACAAAGTTGTCAAAGTTGGACAAGTAGTCAAAGTGCAGGTGCTAGAAATCAACGAGAAACTCAAGCGAATTAGTTTATCGATGAAAGCAGTTAAACAATAATTAGAAACAGCAAATGGCAGTTTATCAAGTTCGATTTATCAATCCTACACTTGGATTAGAT
>NZ_JADEXF010000816.1 GCF_015207245.1 Nostoc cf. edaphicum LEGE 07299 | reverse complement strand
GGGCTAGGGGGTGAGGGTAATGAAGGCTTATCAAATTCCATCTTTAAAACAACGCTACTTGTAAGGGAGTCGATTCTTCGGTTTCAGCAGCGAGGCGAGAAATTTCTGGCCAGGAAATCACTAAGCTGTTGTAAGCAACACCTTCAGCAGCCCAGCCTTTTCTGTCGCAAATGTTATACAGCCGATAAGCTAATTCCCTTGCTGCTTCTCCTATGGTTCCCAGTTGAGATAGCAAATTTGCAGCACCTTGATTTCCAGCACCGTCTTGCAATTCCCGAATCATGTGCTGCGTGGCTTCCCAGACCGTGAGGCGGTTATCGGTTTGGGGATTCCAATTTTTGGCTAATTCGTCGCGGCGTAATAGTCGCACTTTACCTGCTTTGGCAGTGAGGATGCCAGCGTCTACCAAGCCTTGTACTGCTGTATTCTTTGCTTTGGAGAGGGTTTCAGCATCGCCAAATAACCCTTCACTAAAGGTATGCTGTTCATACCAAATTAAAGCAAAACGGGTTTCAGCATCAAATTCTCCTTCTTGTTCAGCGAGAAACTCATCTAAAGTTTGGTTAATTAGTTGCAAGGCGGTGCGAACAGGCATTGGTGTGCCGTCTGATTCTAGGACTTTGCTGTAGCGGGAGTAAATTGCCATGCCAGGGCCAATGCTGGCTTGTGCCAAGTCTACCGGGGCGATGTTGCTTTGTTGAAGTTGTTGTAGAGCATCAGGTAGTTCACGTTTGAGGAGATTAACAAATTGGCGACGAGTTGTGAATGGGGCGGTTTCTGGGCGAGGACGGCAGACGAGGACAATGGAAGACGCAAGGGCGTTAGAATTTTGGTTTCTTACCCGATTTCCTAGCTCTGTACGCATTGGTAAAGTACCAGTTACAGTGAAACCAGCCTGGATTAGCCCTTCTAGCATTGTCTCCCAACCTGTTGAAGCAATAGTTAACTCATTGCTTTCATCATCATCATCTACATCAGTTTCTGTTTGCTTGAAGGCGTAGTAGACGCTAAAAGGATAATCTGGATGAGCAACTTCTCTGACTCTAGCAAAAACTTTGCTTAATCCTTCTTCAAAAAACTGCTTTGCTTTATCACGTCCACCACGACGAAAAGGGTCTGCGACTAGTTCTTTTTCTTTAGGGACAAGTACAGTTGAAAACAGGTCAGGATAAATACGAATTAATGAACGACGCAGCCAAACGTAAAAAAAGTCAGATAAATCTGAGTAGGGTACTGCGTCATAATAAGGTGGATCTGTAGATATTACTAAGCTAGCTACACGAGCATCTATTTGTGTTGCATCTATCTGTTGAACAACCCCAGGAAGACTTGTATAAGGTAAATTTTCAAGTGCTTCACATATTGAAGACAGAGATATCTCCAAATCCCCAGCAGCACCAGCAAAGGGATTTACTTCTGGATAATCCCAACTCATTGGAATTGCCTGTCTAGCAAAAGCAGTTACAGTTTGATCTCGACTAGCTGTCCATCTTGCGATCGTACATAATGTGTTAGCAGTTCGACTTACTCCCATAGCTAAATAAGTCGCTACTGCATCACTATAAGCTGTTGCACCTTTACCACCTTCACAAAATGGTAAATTGTCATCTGGCATTCCAGCAGCAATAGCATCAACAAGCACCTTTTCCCTTACCTCGCTTATCAAGTCACTAAAAGTGCTTAGGGCTACAAGCTGACGATAAGTAAATAAATCAGCGTGCTTCGTCATCCCGTAAGCCTGCACACGAAAACCAAGTGCTTGTTTTGGCAAATATGTTTCAGGTTTCCATTTTGGCTGTGCTAAAGCTGCAATTTCCTCATGTTCCTTATGAGGTGACAAATATACCCTCTGACGCTGACCTTCCGCCACAATGGCCATTAATTGAGACTCCATCTGTCCCGCTTGTCCTTGAGTGCGAATGTAGTCAATGGGTACTGGCGTACCGCAACAGACACAAATTGCACCTTTACGACTAATAGTTCCGTCTGGTGGCTTACCTTTGCCAGTTTTCACTTGAAAACGTACAACAGGGGGTTGCTGACTGCGGTCAATAATTGGCTCTACCCAAGCTTGTCTATCTTTCTTCGTAGACAGATGGAATTTGCTTGATAGTGGCATCTTAGCTCCACAACCTGGGTTAGGACATTTCACCGTCCTAACCCATAACCAAGCAATAACTTTTCCTTGACCACCACCATACTCCTGTGGTAAATTCACCTTTGGATAGATATGCCCAATGTTCTTAAAAGCTTCACTCCGCATCCATTGCCCGTAATAACGCACATCTTCAGCTAATCCTTGCGCCCAATACCATTTTTTAGTAGTCAAAGAGTTTTTTTGAGAATCAGGATTAACCGGAGGCTGATTTGCAAACTTTGGCGGAATTTCAATCAAAGCTTTGGTAATCAAAACCGCCACTGGATTGAGATCGCTGCCATGCGCCTCTAACCCTAATCTTTGTGCTTCTAAAGGTATACTACCGCCACCGCAAAATGGGTCAAGTACAGGCGGTGGATTATTATTAGTTGATTTGAGAATTTCTGCTTTAGCTTTCTCTAAAATATCCTGATTATTGATATTTTCCCATTTCACCAATTGTTCAATAATTTCAAACAGGCGCTTTCTCTCTGTATCCTGCGCCTCTTTTGTGGTAAATTTATCAGGATGACTCGATGGGTCATCTACCAAAGATGCAAACAAAACTGCCCGACAAGTCGCTAACGGCTTACGTGACCACCACAAATGTAGCGTTGAAGGGTGTCTGTGTCTTATTGATTTTTCTCTAGCAGATTCTTTGTTAATTGCTTCCAGTGGTAACGCGACTTCAATTAGCTTCTTACGGTAGGTCATTCATTTGGCCAGACTTGTATAATTGAAGTCTGCGTTTCCGCCAGCAAGCAGCGCAACATTTTCCGAATGAGTAGGTTTACGGAATCATTGCATCAAATAATTTAGTTGGCTAATTAGCCTTTTTTGATTGCTACTTACTTAACTTAGTTACAGAGCTTCGTCTGGCAATTATAGTCACTGTAATAGAGTGA
>NZ_JADEXF010000005.1:12500-16422 GCF_015207245.1 Nostoc cf. edaphicum LEGE 07299 | reverse complement strand
TTGGAAATCGCGGCTACACAAACGAAGTCCGCCTACGCGGACTCTCTGAAACCCGCGCAGGCGGGTTTAGTTTGTATAGCCCCAGACTTCTAGTCTGAGGGCGATCCGCCAAAAGTGGATGCTCCCAAATTATTTTTTGTGTTTACACTGCGGATTAGTTTAAATTCTTCCGCCTTGTTAGGCTTAAATCTATTTCGTAAAATTGAACCTGAGTTACAAGAAAATAGTGATGCTGATTTTTCTAATCATCAACAATAGAATCACGAATCCGGATGGAAAAATACTTTAAATAATCTGTGTCTCATTGCCCAACCACTCTTACTATTTTGGTTGATTTCTTCCTGGATACATATTTTCCCGAATTATAATTTATTGCTGGGATTCAATCAATTAATTAGTGCAATGAATCAATTTAAACCCTATTATGCTTTTGAATAATTTCACTTAGTTACTACTTGCTCATTCCGGAAAGTGACAGAAGAGGGATAAGACTTAATCGCTTAGTATCCTTAACCATTAATACTTGATTTTTTCTTTGGAAATTGTTTTCATCGTTTTATACTTTCCACTCCAATTTTAGTTTTTTGTCTCAGAATGCCGCCAAACGCCTATTTTATCGTAGAGTAAGATAACGATCGCCTATTCAATCTGAATTGGTCAAACCCATTCACAGTAAGCATTTACCTTTTGCGGATAAGTCTATTAAAAAATTGACTTTGACAAAGGGTTTTAGCCTTAACTGAAGACATTTTTTCAGGCTTTGATCCTCCAAAAATGCGACATTACACAAACTTTGCACTAAGATGATTCGCCTCATTATATTCAATGTACAATTCTCATACTCAAATCCAACCACTTCGATTGAGTAATTGGCGCACTGCTAGAAATATAGTCAACACCCACCTCTGCCACACCACGAATCGTTTCCAAAGTCACATTCCCCGAAGCTTCAATTTTTACCCGGCTATCCTGCTGGCGAATCAACTGCACCGCCTGATGCATCATATCCAAAGGCATATTATCTAACATAATAATGTCAACCTTGTGCTGCAAAGCTTTTTTCACCTGCTCTAAACTTTCAGTCTCTACCTCTATTGTCAAGGGATAAGGTATCTGAGAACGAATACGGGTAACAGCTTCTCCAATTCCCCCAGCCGCCGCAATGTGATTATCCTTAATCATTACTGCATCATCCAATCCCATGCGGTGATTAATTGCCCCACCCAACGCAGTCGCGTACTTTTCCAACAGTCTCAGCCCTGGCGTAGTTTTACGCGTATCCACCAACTGAACAGGTAAATCAGCAATTTGCTCTACATATATATTAGTCAAAGTAGCAATCCCACCCAACCGCATAGCCAAGTTGAGCGCGACCCGTTCCCCCATCAGCAGTGCATCCAGTGAACCATGAATTTCAGCTACTACCTGTCTCGGCTCACACCATGTACCTTCAGGGGTAAGCGCCACAAAGCTGACTTTATCATTCAAAATCTGAAATACCCTAGCAGCAACTGGTAATCCAGCAATAATCCCAGAAGCTTTAGCTACCCATTTAGCCGAACCTAGCGTCACATCTTCTACTAGTAGCGAATTTGTAGTGCGATCGCCCCTACCAATATCTTCCAACAACCAGGCACGCAACAGAGGATCTAAAACCAACCAGGGAGGCAAAACAGTAGAATAGCTCACAAATTTATTGCTTCCTAAAATACTTCAGCAATACTATAGCCTAAAACCCTTGTCCTCCAAGGCTTTGATAGTGATGGAGAAGCCATCCAAAACAAATTGGAAAAAATAGTTGACACAATGAATTAGGTTCGCTATATTGAATAAGTGCTTGAAGCGGAGCGCGAAAGAGCAACGCTTGAAGGACACCGAACCTTGAAAATATTATAGTTTGAAAGCGATTATAGAGCAAGTGTATTGCGTCAAGCAAATAAAAATAACTAAGCTGAAGTTAAAAAAGAGCAGCTAAATGAGCTATAGAGCTTTCCAGTTCAAAACGGAGAGTTTGATCCTGGCTCAGGATGAACGCTGGCGGTATGCTTAACACATGCAAGTCGAACGGTGCTTTAGGGCACAGTGGCGGACGGGTGAGTAACGCGTGAGAATCTGGCTTCAGGTCTGGGACAACCACTGGAAACGGTGGCTAATACCGGATGTGCCCTTCGGGGTGAAAGATTAATTGCCTGAAGATGAGCTCGCGTCTGATTAGCTAGTTGGAAGTGTAATGGACTCCCAAGGCGACGATCAGTAGCTGGTCTGAGAGGACGATCAGCCACACTGGGACTGAGACACGGCCCAGACTCCTACGGGAGGCAGCAGTGGGGAATTTTCCGCAATGGGCGAAAGCCTGACGGAGCAATACCGCGTGAGGGAGGAAGGCTCTTGGGTCGTAAACCTCTTTTCTCAGGGAAGAACACAATGACGGTACCTGAGGAATAAGCATCGGCTAACTCCGTGCCAGCAGCCGCGGTAATACGGAGGATGCAAGCGTTATCCGGAATGATTGGGCGTAAAGCGTCCGCAGGTGGCAATGTAAGTCTGCTGTTAAAGAGTCTAGCTCAACTAGATACAAGCAGTGGAAACTACATAGCTAGAGTACGTTCGGGGCAGAGGGAATTCCTGGTGTAGCGGTGAAATGCGTAGAGATCAGGAAGAACACCAGTGGCGAAGGCGCTCTGCTAGGCCGTAACTGACACTGAGGGACGAAAGCTAGGGGAGCGAATGGGATTAGATACCCCAGTAGTCCTAGCCGTAAACGATGGATACTAGGCGTGGCTTGTATCGACCCGAGCCGTGCCGTAGCTAACGCGTTAAGTATCCCGCCTGGGGAGTACGCCGGCAACGGTGAAACTCAAAGGAATTGACGGGGGCCCGCACAAGCGGTGGAGTATGTGGTTTAATTCGATGCAACGCGAAGAACCTTACCAAGGCTTGACATGTCGCGAATCTTCTCGAAAGGGAAGAGTGCCTTCGGGAGCGCGAACACAGGTGGTGCATGGCTGTCGTCAGCTCGTGTCGTGAGATGTTGGGTTAAGTCCCGCAACGAGCGCAACCCTCGTTTTTAGTTGCCAGCATTAAGTTGGGCACTCTAGAGAGACTGCCGGTGACAAACCGGAGGAAGGTGGGGATGACGTCAAGTCAGCATGCCCCTTACGCCTTGGGCTACACACGTACTACAATGCTCCGGACAGAGGGCAGCAAGCATGCGAATGCAAGCAAATCCCGTAAACCGGAGCTCAGTTCAGATCGCAGGCTGCAACTCGCCTGCGTGAAGGAGGAATCGCTAGTAATTGCAGGTCAGCATACTGCAGTGAATTCGTTCCCGGGCCTTGTACACACCGCCCGTCACACCATGGAAGCTGGTAGTGCCCGAAGTCATTACTCCAACCTTTCGGGGAGGAGGATGCCTAAGGCAGGACTGGTGACTGGGGTGAAGTCGTAACAAGGTAGCCGTACCGGAAGGTGTGGCTGGATCACCTCCTTTTTAGGGAGACCTACACCCCTCAGAATCGAAAAACATACAGTTAAATAGATACTGAGTTGGTCTAACCTAGGTCGGTCGCAGACATTTGCATATTGTTGAAAGCTTTCAAACTATGATGAAGGTTCGATATGGGCTATTAGCTCAGGTGGTTAGAGCGCACCCCTGATAAGGGTGAGGTCCCTGGTTCGAGTCCAGGATGGCCCACCTGAAAGTAATTAGTAATTGCTAATTCGTAATTCGTAATTAACTACGAATTAAGAATTACGAATTACGAATTATGATTTGGGGGTTTAGCTCAGTTGGTAGAGCGCCTGCTTTGCAAGCAGGATGTCAGCGGTTCGAGTCCGCTAACCTCCACCTGTGGCGATTGCCATTAACAAAAACAAAAAATTGAGAGAGTTCAGCAACATGACTTAATAAAAGTCAGACTGC
>NZ_JADEXF010000005.1:0-7500 GCF_015207245.1 Nostoc cf. edaphicum LEGE 07299 | reverse complement strand
ACAGAGTTATGTATACTAAACTCACTTTCACAATAGTTAAATAGTTACTTGCTAACATACTTTAAAATATACAGTTTATATGAGTTTTTATCAAAGATTCTACGCAAATGCTAGCAGATGTGAAGATAAAGACAAAAGATAGTTCTCACCACTAGGACTTTAAAAGACGAAGTTTATCAGACGGAGCTAGGCTGTTTTGAGGTTTCTATTATTATGTGTAGACGCACAGGGTATTAGTGTCGTGGTTCTTCTCCCAACCTCGAAAGAGCGTTTAGTGGATAGGGGGAGACACCAAGGACGTTAATGAGTCCGCGTAGCCTTAAGGGGAAGCAAACTACGTGCAGCGTCTCGCACCTAAGCGTTTGGAATTTTCTCAAGTAGAGCAGGCATAATGTGCCAAGGGCAACGCTCCTACATTGCTAAAGCGTCTCTAGGAGACATTGCGCGAACGCTATCGAGCATCTAGAGGTCTCTTTACAGTTGTCAGATATGCAAAAAAATACACATATAGATGGACTTTAACATAAAGGTATTTACGTATCCTACAACCAAAAGTTCTTAGATTTACAACGATTCTAAATAGTTCAAAAGATCCGCCATTTCTTGAGCACTAGGTTGGAATTTTGGCATTGGCGGTGTTTCGCCACTTATCACTTGGCGAATCAGCCCATACCGAGACTTGTGCTTTGAAACAGCTTGCAAACTGGGTCCCACTCGCCCGTCTGCTTCCAAGCCATGACAACCAGCACAGTTAATTTGAAATATCGCGTGTCCTTGAACTGGGTTTCCTGTTAGGGATAGAACACTTTTGACGTATGGATCGGAGGCTTGAACCAACTGAACACCAAAAAAGCCCAAAGGGACTGTTAGCAGTATAGCTAGCGTCAATAAAACGATCCGCTGAATCAAAATGTCAGGTTTGGTAATCTGGTTATCCAAAAGGTTTGCTGTGAAAGTCTAGGTGTGCTAAAAAGTTTTCATTTCCTACACATAGCTTAAAAGTTCTTGATTGTGTCTGCAAGCACAGAAGACTATTTTTTTGTGGGCAGTCGTACTCCAAAAGGCTGTGGGGCGCAGGATTCATACAAAATTTGGTAAAATCAAAAACAGGCAACGAATATTTAATAATTACAAAGAGGAGATTTACAGTGGTTGAACCCCTGCTATCAGGTATTGTCCTTGGTCTAGTTTTCGTAACTCTCGCTGGACTTTTTTACGCTGCATATAAGCAATACAAGCGCCCCAATCAGCTGGGGGGATGAGGGAGTGCCCAGTGCTGAGTGCTGAGGAGCCAGTGCGTTGGGCAGTTCTGCCGACTTGTACCCCTGCTCTTAAGCAAGCTACGCGTAGCGTCTCTGAGAGGAGAATAACTGGCGTTGCTGAGTAGGTTGAGGGAAGGGGGCTAAGGAGGACAAGGAAGCAAGTTTTCTGCCCCACTCCCCATTCCTGTCATTCCACAATTCTGTAGAAAGTAAGTGATGTGTTGCCGTAAACTTTCTCGCGGCAAATTTCCCAAGCGGGAATCTCTGGCGGTGTCCAACCTTGTGAGGCGTGTTCAACTGCGATTTCGCCGCTAGGATCTAAAAATTGATGGTGAGCGATCGCTTCTAATACTTGCTGGTACAATCCACTTGCATAAGGTGGATCGAAGTAGATTCTATCAAACTGTTTACCTGATAAAGTCTTTAACTGCTGGGTTATATCTCCCCGCAATACCCGAAATTCCTGGTCAACATTAGCTAACTGCTGCCAATTTTCTTGGATGGTGGCACAGGCTCGGCTCGATTGTTCAATTCCCACTACTAGGCTGGCTCCTCTACACAAAGCCTCTGCGCCCATTGAACCAGTACCGGCGCACAAATCTAGCCAGCGACAACCTGCGATTTCTCCTTGCCAAATATTAAAGACTGCCTCCCTTACCCGCGCACTAGTGGGTCTAGTTTCTTTTCCTGGTAAAGTTTTTAGCTGGCGATTACCGTAAATTCTCAAGCTCATTGGTTATTAGTCATTGGTCACTTGTACTGAGTTTCGACTGCGCTCAACTACCGGAAAGCCGAAGTATTAGTTTTAGACAAAAGACAAAGAACAAATGACAAAAAGAATATTAGGCAGGAATTTTTTCGCGGACTTGAGCAACGAAATTAGACAAGATTTGCAATCCGATATTAGAGGATTTTTCGGGGTGAAATTGTACTGCCATCAGGTTTTCATGGGCGATCGCAGCTGTGACGGTTTGAGTACCGTGAGTGATAGTTGCTGCACGGATTAGCGGGTCTATTGGGTCAACATAGTAGGAATGGACAAAATATACCCAAGGATCGGACGGTAAATGCTCCCACAAAATATTTTTTGGTTGAGTCATTTCCAGCTGATTCCAACCCATGTGAGGAATAGTGATGTCAGGTTCGGGACGAAACCGCCGCACTTTTCCTTTGATAATTCCTAGCCCTGGTTGAGTACCTTCGGCACTTGATTCAAAGAGAATTTGCAATCCTAAACAAATTCCCAAAAAAGGTTTACCAGATGCGATCGCTTCTTTAATAGGTTGTTCTAAACCGCGCGATCGCAGGTGTTGCACTGCTGGATCGAATGCTCCCACTCCCGGTAGGACTATAGCATCTGCCTGCTCTAATTCCTTTGGAGAATAAGTAACATTAGGAGTTGCCCCAGCTTTTTCCAAGCCTTTACAAACTGAGTGCAAATTTCCCATCTCATAATCTACGACCGCAATTACTGGCATTTACCTGCTCCTTGTAAATTTATTATGGAGGGTTTTTCTATTCTAAATAATATTTGTTATGAAGAAAAGAATTCTATTAACTTCTTTTGACACTTGGCTAAAAGATCAACAGTCAAATTCTTCTGATGATTTATTACTTGAAGTGAGCAAACTTGAGTTGATACCACATGACTTAACTTTTTTACGCCAGTTACCCGTAGATGTGCAACTTGCTAGTACTCAGGTAATGGAAAAAATCAAGGCAATTCAACCTGATTACATCATCTGTTGTGGCATGGCTGCAAGCCGTACACAATTAAGTGTGGAAGCAGGTGCTAGCTGTGGAGAAAGTATTTTACAGACAGAAGTTGATTTAGAAAAATTGGTGGCGGGAGCAGCAAAAATTCAGATTAGCCACGACTGTGGAAAATTTGTCTGTGAAGGTCTTTACTATTCAGTGTTGGACTACTTAAGCCAAAATAAACTCACGGCACGTTGTATTTTTGTCCACGTTCCGGTTCTTAATCAAGAAAATTTGATGGGGATTCTTGCCGATTTCGTATTAATTATTAACAAACTGGCACTTTCATCAAGTTGTTAATGTCTGTATGGTGAAAGAAATATCTAAGTATATGTTGCCATTGTTACTAATTTTCCCAATTGCCCAATCAACTCCTGCCACGCTACCACCTGAAGAAGTCGTCCAACCACAAGAAGTGCGTCCTTTACCGGGTCAATTGGATAAAGTGCCCACTTTCAATAGCAATAGTCCAGAATTGGTTTTGAAAGAAGGGATTTTACTTTCTACCTTTCCACCAGATGGGAAAAAAGTGCCAACAGCGCATCTGAATTTTCCTTTTCGGGGACGATTTGATATTTTTGCCCATCACGTTGCGAAGGCTGAACCAGCAGAGAATTTACGTTCTCTTTATTTAGGGATAATTTTGCATAATCCTAGTTCGGAAACAGTAAAGGTAAATATTTGGCAAGCGGCGAGTTATTTAAGTCAACCAGATGCACCATTTATTCAGTTACCATCTTTTAGCCAAAACCTTTTAGGTAAAGTTTTTGCCGGGCCAGGCGATCGCGTCATGTCTGATGTGCTTCGGGGAGTGCGACAAGAGATTTTCCCTGCCCAAATTGAGATTCCACCAAAGCAAAGTCGGATGTTACTCAATTTGCCAATTCCTGTGCAGGGATTGACACCACCCCTAAATGGTCGGTCTACATTCATGCGACTGCAAAGTGATAGTACTGTCTATGCAGCTAGCCTAGCGATGTTTGCACGGGAGAATCCTGATGGCAGTGAGCGATCGCCTACCTTAGAAGAGTGGCAGAATTTACTAAATAGTGGCGATTTAGCTGGGCCACGAGATAAAACTCCTACTCCCTTAGAGGAAACTGGCAAGCCAAGAATTTATGGGCGTGTTGCGGGAGTGGTTGGTGGTTCGCGATGGAGAGCCTTACTAGTAGATAAGCCTAAAGCTAGATATCTAACTATTCCCCAGCCTGGTCAAGTGTTTTCCTACGCTCTGAGTACCCTGCATGGCGGTACATTAGGAACTGGTCAAATTCAAAGCGCACCCATGCTAGTGCGCTATCCTGACACTGCATATCGCGCTCATGGCAACTATGGAATTCAATATAATCTGAAGTTGCCGCTATACAACAATACTCAAAGTTCTCAAACTGTTAGTGTGTCGATACAAACACCACTCAAGGAGGATCAATTAGTCAAACCAGGGTTACGCTTTCTGAGTACACCCGCCCCTCAAGTATTCTTCCGAGGAACAGTGCGAGTACGTTACAAAAATGACCAAAATCAGCCACAAACTCAGTTTGTGCATTTAGTGCAAAAGAGAGGTCAACCAGGAGAACCGTTAGTTTTATTAAAGATGAAACCAGGCGATCGCTCTTTGGTAGAAGTAGACTTTCTCTATCCGCCGGATGCTACACCACCGCAAGTATTAACAGTTTCAACTCAGACTGAACCTCGGTAATGAGTCATGGGTAATAGGTAAGAGCTTTTTTCTACCTGTTACCAAAAAATAATTAAAGCCTGTTCTAGAGCTTTTCACCCCAAGTTTCTATATTTAGGGTGAATACTTATTCCGCTCCATACATTGCAATAGAAATAGCAGACTATAGCAGGCAATAAAGGGACGGCATGGCAACCGATCAAAAAATGAATCAAGAAACTGAATTAAATTTGCTCCAGCCGCTTGTTGGAATCTTGATTTTACTGGTAGAGGATGAGCCAGATATTGCAGATTTGCTCATCTTCATTTTGGAAGCAGCTGGTGCAGAGGTAATGGCTTTAACCGATGCAGAAGAAGCTCTTGCCTTAGTTGAATCGCTTCATCCCGATATTCTGGTGTGCAACATGAAGTTGCCAGAACATGATGGAAATTGGTTAATTGAGCAAATTCGAGTGCATTCTCGCCAATTTTTAAGGCAGTTGCCTGCGATCGCTATCACTTCTTATACACGGGAAGTCTCAAGCTATAAGGCTTTGAATGCTGGTTTTAATCGATTTCTAGTCAAGCTTGAGAGTCCAGAAGAAATTGTAGATGAGATTGTTCACCTGTTATCTACTGATCTGTAAATATAACTAGCTAGCCTCGATCTCGTTTTTGATCGTGATTTCACACGATATTCTGTGGGAACGCACAGCTAGCTATAAACTCCTAAAAACGATTTTAAGAAAGGAAACTATAGAAGCCTAAGTGAATAGGGTAAAATGTTGCATATATTTGTTAACCTCGTTGAAAACCCTTTGCTGGCTTTTGTTGCCCCTTACCCTTCGGCTTAGATTTGTTAACTTCTCCTAAAGCTTCCTGAAATAAGTTATGCAAATGTATGGGTACACTGGCAATGTCTGGCAACTCTGGCTCAATAGGTTTGTGGAATTCTTGCAAAAGTGCATTCAAGTCACTTTCAAGCCTAAACTCTGGACGTTGCAAAAATGTTTGCAACACATTTTCTAATTGAGTTGGATACTGTTGTGCTAATCGATGCCAAATAAAAGCATTAATACTTTTATCTTCGAGGTAATAGCGAACTAGTTTTTCCGCTCCTTGAACACTTTGCCAGTCCTCTGTCGATAAAATTGCTTGTATTTTACTATATGTTGGTAAAAACATTTGTCCCCAACGGGGATGAGAGAGAGCCGTTACCTGTTCTGCTTTCTTGAGTTCAGCAGGCAAATCAACCTTTGGCATAACCATTTTGCTCTTGCTGCTTTTGCTGTTAAACATCTCAGAGACTACGTTGGAATCAGCACCAAATTCTTGTGCGGCTGCTTTTATTTCTTCGTCGCCAATTCCAGCTGCTTCTGCCACTTCAGCAAGAGATTTAGAAGTATCAATTCCTGCGGCTGCAAAGGTTTCTTCAGTAATTACTTCTTGAAATTCCGCTATTTTTTTATTGAGCTGGTATCCAGGTAGTGTGATTTCATCAGTGCCAAAAAAGTCCACAAACTGCTGATGATATTTTTCTACTGACTGCCAAGCTTCTTCTAGTAAGTCTGGAGCATCGCTGTAAAGATTACTTTTATAGTTTTCTTTAAAATTACCAATTGCTACAGCAAGTTTTGGTTTACCTAATTTACCCATTATTGTGTAAGGGCCAGAAAACATCCAGTAGCTATCGGTAACGGGAGAAATGCGAGTTAGCAAGATTTCTCCGACTTTTAACCGAGATATTGCCTGTAATGTTTGAGTATTGTTTGGCTTGACGATGTAGTGTTTATCTGTTAACCAGTTCGTCAATTCAAAGCCATCAGCTAGAATATTCGTTATAGCAAATAAGCCAATAAAACTATGATGCCAACTATTGATTAAGCTGAGATCGCTTTCTGCTAAATCTGGATGGCTTTCGATAAACAACTCTAATGGAGACTTATCACCGACTTTCCCGGCTGTCAAAAAGCTATCGATGGTTAAGTCCTGCTGCGTACTATCCCCACTTCCACGACGCAACTGTTCTGCGGCATAAGTTTCCAGTGCTTGTGCCAGTTCGCCTTCAGCATCAAGGACAAAATCAACTAAGGCTTGTTTTAATTCGTGCGATCGTTCTAAGATGACATCCACAAGTTAATCTCTCGGTGCAACAGATGTAGATTATAGCTTTTGAGAGAATTTCAGCATCTAGCAATAGCTAGATTTATGGAAATGCACTGCTTACCTTCAGAACTTATCGAGCAACTTTGTTTGAGGGAACGGTGAAGCTACTGTTGTACAGGTTGATTCCAGCTAGATTTGTGACTTATTTGCCGTGAGGCATTGCGATCGCTATCTTTGATTCATGCTGTGCTAGCAGTGGCTGGGTCAACTACCGTGCTGTTGGTTGGTGCAGGTCTGTTTAACCACGGTTTGTGTCGCTACGCTTCAGGCAATTTGATGCAGATGCGAGGTTAAGTTCAATATTGTTGAGTTTTCTACTTTTTACCTTTATCTCTCGCTGAGGACGCAGTTGAAAAGTTATCTGTCAGGTAAGGTATCCACTGTGAGAAAGTAAATTTCTGTGGATAGCGTGAGCGATAAGCTTAATTAGGGAACTCTACGATAAGAGGTTACTACTTTCCCTAGAGACAGCCATGACTAATAATACACAACCTAATCTCCTACAACTTGCTAAACAAGGTGATTCAAAAGCTATTGCTGCTTTGATGAATCGATCTCTCCAGCCCAAAGGCATTACTGCCAAAGTTGCATTTAAGGATGGTTGTTTACAAATCATGCTGGAATCTGCTCAAGTCATAGATCAACAAGCTTTAGTTG
>NZ_JADEXF010000815.1 GCF_015207245.1 Nostoc cf. edaphicum LEGE 07299 | reverse complement strand
ATGAGAAGTGGGCATTGTTGAGACTATGCACATTCTGGCAATTTAGCAAACGCCTGTTCAACCAACTCCTTTGACTTAGCATCCAAACGCAGCCAATCGACTTCACCGAATTCATCGATTAAACTAGTATCAATATCAGCAACTTCCTTCTGTGGTGTGTATTCAAGAAAACACACTTCATAACACAGTTCCCACAAATCGATACTCGCTTCTTGCTGTTGACGCTGCAAACGTAGATGATATCCTGGATGGGGCATCGGCAGACGAGCCAGAGTTCCTCTGATTTCATCTGCTTCTTGGGGTGTTGCAGTTTCCATTGCTTGCAACAGTTCAGTTACCAATGCTTTGATTTCATCAGTGGTGCTAGGCGGCCAAATCAAGACATCATGGTAAGTTCCTGTCCAAGAAGATTCATCAAGCTGCTTGCGGATATTATCGATAACGCGAATGAAAGCAGGTTGCATGAGGATTTCAGCCTGCTGCCATGCAACTGGATTTGTTATTTTAGGTGGCATTGGTAATAAACAGGGGCACTAAAAGAAAAATAAACTAGTCTGCGTTTATTAAAAAGCTGCGTTTTTAATCTAAATCTTTTCTCAAGATAGCGGATTTCATTGAAGAAAATTTGGAGATATTTATTACCAGCTGGAAAATTAGGTAATAACTCTGGGGAGGGAATATGATAGGCAAGCTACTAGATCATCGTTACCAAGTAATTCGAGTCCTCGCGATGGGAGGATTTGGTCAAACCTACATTGCCCAAGATACTAGGCGGCCCGGCAATCCCATTTGCGTTGTTAAACACCTCAAACCCGGAACTGACCCCAGAGTTTTTGATACTGCTAAACGTCTGTTCAACAGCGAAGCCGAAACCTTAGAAAAACTGGGCAACCATGACCAAATACCCAGGCTGCTAGCGTACTTTGACGAAAACCAAGAATTTTATCTAGTACAAGAATATATTGAAGGACATACCCTAGCTGAGGAACTTATACCTGGTAAGCGCTGGAGTGAAAGCCAGGTAGTTCAATTGTTGCAGGAAGTTCTGGAGATTCTCGAATTTGTCCATCACCAAGGCGTGATTCACCGCGACATCAAACCGGATAATATCATTCGCCGCGTCTCAGATAATAAGTTAGTTTTAGTTGATTTTGGAGCAGTGAAACAACTGCGTACACAACTGGTGACAGTGGGCGGACAAGCCTCTGCTACAGTGGTTATCGGCACTCCTGGCTATATGCCGACAGAACAAGGGCAAGGTAAACCTCGTCCCAACAGCGATATCTATTCCCTTGGCATCATCGCCATTCAAGCATTAACAGGATTACAGCCAACAGAATTGCAAGAAGACCCAGAAACGGGGGAAATTATCTGGCGGCATTCAGTAACAGTGAATCATGGACTGGCAGCAGTGTTGTCCAAGATGGTGCGTTATCACTTCAAAGACCGCTACCAAAATGCCACGGAAGCGCTGCAAGCGTGTAAAGACGCGATTAATCCAGTACCTGCACTTTCCACACCTCAAGAAGCCGTCAAAAATTCCAGTTACCAAACAGCCAAATCCCAACCTCAAGTATCTCGGTTACAAACTATTGCAGTTGCACCAGCAAATCCTGTCAAACCTGGGCGTAAAGACTCTAGTAAATCCGACCCCTGGCCGGTATTAATTGGCATATTACTGGCGGGTGGTGCAGCTGCCTTGGTAGCAAATGTATATCCAAATGTGAAAAATTTAGCTTTAAATCTTACAGGTAAGGATACCGCTTTAGCAAACAAATGCTCAGCTGTTGTCGTCGGAAATTCTAATATTCGTTCTGAACCTAGTTCGATAAATTCTAATAATATTGTGCAAACTGTTGCTAATAACACCAATTTTGAGGTGACTGGCAAGCGAACAAAAGCAGGTTGGATAGAAGTTAAGCTTAAATCTGGTGGTTTGGCTTGGGCACACCCGACCGTGATAACTAATAATCAAGAATGGGGTTCTTGCCTACGTGAAAAGGGTATTGCAACTAGGATTGTAGATGATAGCAGCTTGATTGCGACTCGAACAATTCCTCAGCCAAAACCAAAATCTAGGGATGTAGTAACTCCATTACCAGAAAAGCCGAAGGGGTCAACTGACGATGCTGGTAAATCAGAACGATCGCAGTCTAATGATAACAGTGCCAATATTGTAGAACAAGCAAAAAAGAAGTATGATTCAGGGGATATAATTGGAGCGATCGCACTTTTAAGATCGGTTCCAGCAAATGCTGCTTCTGGTATCCAAGAAACAGGCAAAATGATTGCCCAGTGGCAGGAAGATTGGGCAAAGGCGGAGGCATTATCTAATGAGATTAATAAAGCAATAGATGATGGTAAATGGGATAAAGTTTTAGATTATAGAAACCATCCAGAAAAATTGCCTAATACTCAATATTGGCGAAATAGAATAGAACCATTATTTAAACAAGCAGCCGAAAATCTAGCAAAACAGGCACTAACTGAGCTAAAAAATCAAGGCAATCAGAAAAATACCCAACAGAAACTTCCTGATACTAACCAACCTGCAACCACAGAGAGTCCTAATAGCACAGAAACTCCTAAAACTGACTTTTAACAGTTATTAGTAAACACAGTTCAGTTTCTGGCTGGGAATAACTAATATCAAGTCCGCTTGATTACTTATTAAACCCGAAGAACCCCACCCCCGCCAAAGCTATGCTTTGTCTCCCCTCCCCGCTTGCGGGGAGGGGCTGGGGGTGGGGTGTATTGACTGTGGTTAGCATAACTAATTATGCGGACATGATATAAATTAGGGCTGCCGCCTTCCGAATTCGCAGCAGCAGCCCAATAAAAATTGTTTCCAGATTATATCTGGAAACGATTTTTATCTATAGTTTTATTTTCCCTAGCCATGCATTTCGTCGTATTCTTGGGCTTCAACTCGTCTTGCTTCCATCCGTGAAGCAGGCAAAAACTCAGCACGACGGACTGGAACCAAGGGCGGCGTATTTCCTTGATAGGGGTGAATAACTTGTACAGTACGGGCTGGACGCTGCCG